>NZ_JANMWY010000254.1:0-1786 GCF_031380695.1 Sphingomonas sp.
TCATCATTTTCCAGGAACGGAATGAGCGATGCGGCAACCGAGACGAGTTGCTTGGGGCTGACGTCCATCAGCGTGATCGTGTCGCGCGGCGCCATCAGGAAGTCGCCAGCGCGGCGGCTCGAGACGATTTCCTCGCCGAACGTGCCGGCAGGCAGGATTTCGGCGTTCGCCTGGGCGATGGTGTGCTTCACTTCTTCCATCGCCGACAGATAGACGACCTCGTCGGTCACCTTGTGGTCGATGACCTTGCGGTACGGCGTCTCGATGAAGCCGTACTTGTTCACCCGGCTGAAGCTGGCGAGCGAGTTGATCAGGCCGATGTTCGGGCCTTCGGGAGTCTCGATCGGGCAGATCCGGCCGTAATGGGTCGGGTGGACGTCGCGGACTTCGAAGCCGGCGCGCTCACGGGTCAAACCACCCGGCCCGAGCGCCGACACGCGGCGCTTGTGGGTGACTTCCGACAGCGGGTTGGTCTGATCCATGAACTGCGACAGCTGCGAGCTGCCGAAGAATTCACGCACCGCGGCGACCGCCGGCTTGGCGTTGATCAGGTCGTTGGGCATGACGGTCGACACGTCGACGCTGCTCATTCGTTCCTTGACCGCACGCTCCATGCGCAGGAGGCCGACGCGATACTGGTTCTCGAGCAGCTCGCCGACCGAGCGCACGCGGCGGTTGGCGAGGTTGTCGATATCGTCGATATCGCCCTTGCCATCCTTGAGGTTGACCAGCTCCTGCACGACCGCGAGGATGTCCTCGCGGCGCAGCGTGGTGACCGTGTCCTCGGCGTCGAGGCCAAGGCGCATGTTGAGCTTGACCCGGCCGACGGCGCTGAGGTCGTAGCGGTCGGGATCGAAGAACAGGCCGTAGAACAGCGCGTCGGCAGTCTCGCGCGTCGGCGGCTCGCCGGGGCGCATGACGCGGTAGATGTCGCTCAGCGCGCTGTCGCCATCCTCGGACTTGTCGGCCTTGAGCGTGTTGCGGATCCACGGACCAGTGTTGACGTAATCAATGTCGAGCAGCTCGAGCCGGTCGGTGCCGGCCTTGTCGAGCTTCTCGAGATTCTCGGCCGACACTTCGTCGCCCGCCTCAATGTAGATTTCGCCGGTCGAGCCATCGACGAGGTCATAGGCGGAGAAGCGACCGAAGATTTCCTCGGTCGGGATGATGAGGTTGGCGAGGCCGTCCTTGGCCGCCTTGTTGGCCAGCCGCGGGCTGATCTTCTCGTGCGCCTTGAACATGACTTCGCCGGTGTCGGCGTTGATGACGTCATGAGCCGGCTTCTGTCCGCGCCACTGGTCGCTGACATAAGGGATCTGCCAGCCGTTGGGACCGCGGACGTAGACCACCTTCTTGTAAAAGGTGTTGAGGATTTCCTCGCTCGACAGGCCAAGCGCGTGGAGCAAGGCGGTGACCGGAAGCTTGCGCTTGCGATCGATGCGGACGTTGACGATGTCCTTGGCGTCGAATTCGAAATCGAGCCAGCTGCCGCGATACGGAATGACCCGGGCGGCGAACAAATACTTGCCCGACGAATGGGTCTTGCCGCGGTCATGGTCGAACAGGACGCCCGGGCTACGGTGCATCTGGCTGACGATCACCCGCTCGGTGCCGTTGATGATGAAGGTGCCGTTCATGGTCATGAGCGGCATGTCGCCCATGTACACGTCCTGCTCCTTGATATCGATGACCGACTTGGCTTCGGTGTCGGGGTCGATCTCGAAGCTGGTCAGGCGCAGCGTCACCCGCATCGGCGCGGCATAGGTCAGCCCGCGCTGGCGGCACT
>NZ_JANMWY010000082.1:0-10361 GCF_031380695.1 Sphingomonas sp.
GAAATCCATGACGTCAATCGTGTCGCCATAGACGACGCCCTTCTCGGTGCGGACGTCCTGGTGCTGCTGGCGGTAATTCTCGACCGCGACGGACAGGCGCACGGCGGGGAAGCCGGCGTTAAGGAATTCGGTGTGGTCGCCACCGCGGCCGAAGCGGTCGTTGCGCCAGATCTGGCGAACGTCGAGGCCGATGGCGAGGCGGTCGGCGAGGCTGTCGAGGAAGCGCGAGATGTTGCGCGAGGGGGAGTCGTTCTCGCCGCCCAGGCTGCGTTGCGCCTTGGCCAGTTCCTCGCGGCCCTGCCAGCGCGGGCCTTCGGAGAAGACGCGGACGTGGGTCGAGTCGCACACGCCGTCGGAGCCGCAAGCATTGCCGATGATGTCGTTGTTGAGGTTGGCGACGACGTTCCAACCCTGCGCCTTGGCGTATTCCGCCATGAGCTTGCCGCCATAGAGCCCCTGCTCCTCGCCCGAGAGCAAGGCATAGACGATCGTGCCGGGGAACCTGTGCTTCGACAGGACCCGCGCCGCTTCGAGCACCGCCGCGCTGCCCGAGCCGTCGTCGTTGGCGCCGGGCGCGTCGGACGTGGCGTTCATCGGATCGGTCACGCGGCTGTCGATGTGGCCGGTGATGATGACAACGTCGTTGGGGCGTTCGGTGCCGCGCTGGACGGCGATGATGTTGGTGAGTTTGGTCGGCGTCGGGACGCGCTCGCCTTGGACGGTGGTCGAAGGGCGAGCGGTGACGAGGCACCCGCTGCACGCCGCCGAATAACGCTGGAACTCCGCCTCGCCCCAATTGAGCGCGGCGCCGATGCCGCGCTTCGGATCGGTCTGTGAGGAGAGCGTGTGGCGGGTGCCGAACCCGACCAGCGTGGTGACCGTGGCGCGGAGGCGGGCGGCGCTGACCGGGGCGATCATCGCGCGCAGACGGGCGTCGGGGGATGGCATGGCGGTGGCGGCGAGCGCCGTAAGCAGGAACAAGGGCATGGACGTCGTCTAGCCGGTCGCGGGTCGCCAGCAAATCCTTTTGCCTTTGCGGGCGTTGACTGGCAAAATGGTCAGTGCCAAGGCGGCCGTGAAATCCGCATTCGCCGATCCGATCGAGTAGCCGCAAGCTCCGTCCGCGCTCGATCGGTCAACACAGGAGTTGATGGAATGGCTACCGCCCTCAAGACCGTCCAGTCTTCCGAAGCCGAGGAGATTGCCGAACTGGTCGCTCTCTCGCGCGCCGCGCAGGAGCAGATCGCGCATTATTCGCAAGCGCAGGTCGACGCGCTGATTCGGGCGATGGTGTGGGCCGTGGCCAAGCCGGGCGTCGCCGAGATGATCGCGCAGCAGACCGTCGACGAGACCCAGCTCGGCAATTACGACGGCAAATATCTCAAGATTTTCCGCAAGACTCGCGCCACGCTGATGGACATCATCGACGACAAGTCGGTCGGCGTGATCGAGGAGGATCCGGTCCGCAACATCGTCAAGATCGCCAAGCCGGTCGGCGTCATCGGCGCGCTGTCGCCCTCGACCAACCCCGAAGCAACGCCCGTGATCAAGGCGATCTCGGCGGTCAAGGGCCGCAATTCGATCATCGTCGCGCCGCACCCGCGCGCCAAACTGACCAACAAGCTGATCTGCGACCTGATGCGCGCGGCGATCGTCAAGATGGGCGCGCCGGCCGACATCGTGCTGAGCATCGACATTCCCTCGGTCGAGAAGACCAACGAGTTGATGCGGCAGTGCGACCGGGTCCTGGCAACGGGCGGCAGCGCGATGGTGACGGCAGCTTATTCGAGCGGGACGCCGGCGCTGGGCGTGGGCGTGGGCAATGCCGTCATCACAGTCGACGAAACCGCCGACCTCGACGACGCGGCGGAGAAGATCCGGCTGTCCAAGACACTCGACCTCGCCGCGTCGTGCAGCAGCGACAATGCCGTCATCCTGGTCGACGCGATCTATGACGAGATGCTGGCCAAGCTGGTCGGCAAGGGCGGACTGGTGCTCGACGACGATCAGAAGGCCAAGCTGCAGGGTGCGATCTGGGTCGACGGGCACATCAATGCCAAGGTCGTCGCGCAGACGCCCAAGTTCATCGGCGACTATGCCGGTTTTGCGGTGCCGGAGGGGACGCAATTCTTCATCGTCCACGAAACCGGCGCCGGGCCCGACCACCCCTTCTCGGGCGAGAAGATGACGGTGACGATGGCGGTGTATCGGGCGAAGGACCTCGACCATGCGATTGATCTGACCAACCGCATCCAGGCCTATCAGGGTCAGGGCCACAGCTGCGGCATCTATTCGCGGTCGGACGCCAACATCATGAAGCTGGCCGAGGCAACGCGCACCAGCCGGGTGATGGTCAACCAGCCGCAATCGGCGTCGAACAGCGGCAATCTGTGGAACGGCATGCGCCAGACCTTCTCGCTCGGTTGCGGGAGTTGGGGCGGCAACGGCACCAACAACAACATCACCTGGCGCGACCTGATCAACGAGACATGGGTGTCGAAGCCGCTGGCAGTGGCCAAGACGCTACCGAGCGACGAAGTGTTGTTCGGCGACGTCATCGCGAAGCTCGGCTGATCGCGATCCGTCGCCACGCCAGGGGCAGCTCGCCCTATGAAGCCGAATATGGCTTCGCGCGGGCAGTGCGCGTCGGCGAGCGGATCTTCATCGCCGGGACCGCCCCGGTCGAAGCTGACGGGAGTTCGACGCCGGGCGACGCCGATACGCAGGCGCGGCGCTGCTTCGCGATCATCGTCCGCGCGATCGAGGACCTCGGCGGATCGATCGAGAATATCGTGCGGACTCGGATGCTGATCACCAACGCAGCAGATGCGGACGCGGTCGGCGCGGTCCACGGCGAGCTGTTCCGCGACATCCGACCCGCCGCGACGATGGTCGTCGTTGCAGCCCTGCTGCGGCCTGAGTGGCTGGTGGAGATCGAGGCCGAGGCGGTCGTCGTCTAGCCCGGCTTGTGCGCCACCAGCGCAAATTGCGGGCAATGGTCGAACAGGAACTCGTTGAGCGGTCGGAAGGCGAAGCTGTTCAACAGGCGATGCGGAAACTTGCGGAACAAATGCTGCAAGGTGACCTTGAACCCGGCGGCCTTCAGCATCTCCTTCATCTCGAACGGATCGAGCAATCGCTCGGCATATTCGCCGGTCTCAGGGTTGCGGCACCAGCTGAAGGTCGGGCGGTCGGGATAGACTCCGCTGGCCAACGCCGCCGGAACCGCGGTTTCAATCTGTGAGCGCATCATGCCTGCGGTCGAGGCGATCAGCCTGTCCCGGATGGCAGCGTCGATCCCCGGTGCAACAACATCAATGATTTCGGCCCGCATCGCACCATAGGGCTTGGCGTCCTTATGGTCGACGGGACGGATTTCGCGCTTGAGCCAGTCAGCATGTTCCCATGATTCGTCGCGTTCCTTCCACACGTCGAACGTCGATTCTCGAAAGGCAGTATTGAAGCGATTGCTGTCGTTGATGATGATCCTTGTGCCGCCCCGCTTGAGCAGCGCAAAGCAGCGATCGAACATCGCGCCGAGATCGTGGACATGCTCGACTGCCTCTGACGAATAAATGCCGTCGAAGCTCTCGGCTGGCAGGTCGAGCGTGCAGATGTCGCCCTGGAGCGGCGTGACGTTGAGCGGCTTGCCCCTAGCCTTCGCGAGACATTGCTCGACGCCGTCGATCATCGACGGGAGGATGTCGGTCGCGACGACTTGGTTGTCGCCGATCAGTGACAGGCCGACCGCATCCCAGCCGAAGCCGCAGCCGACCTCGAGCACATGTTTGCCGTTGAAGTCACCCATTTGGCAGACCCGCCGAATGCCGGCGGACCAGCGGTCATGATTCATCTTTTCGCCGAATCGCGGCGGTACACCACTATCCGAGTGATCGGACGCGTGGACATATTCGCTGATCATGGGCTGAAGTTCTTCGTCCGTAATGCCTGACATGCCACTTTGCTTTCCGCCTGGTGAAGAGCGATTCGCTAAGCAGTCTTTGTTGTCGATCATAAGACGGATGGGTCGTGGCATCGAGCGACACCGTCCTATGCTGGAACATCGAAGGGGTCTGGCAGAGCCGACCGGCCCTCTGCTAGGGACGTTCAGCATGACCATATTCGACCTGACCGACGACCAGCGCCAGATCCAGGAGATGGCGCGCAAGTTCACCGCTGATGCGATTACGCCGCATGCCGCCGCGTGGGACGAACATCACATCTTCCCGCGCGACACGATCCGCGCCGCCGCCGAGTTGGGCTTCGGATCGATCTACGTCAGCGAGGAGAGCGGCGGGATCGGGCTCGGGCGGCTCGAGGCGGCGCTGATCATGGAGGCGATGGCTTATGGCTGCCCCTCGACCAGCGCCTTCATTTCGATTCACAACATGGCGGCGTGGATGATCGACCGGTTCGGCTCGGCCGACGTTAAGGAGAAGTACCTCTCGTCGATGATCCCGATGGACCGGATCGGCAGCTATTGCCTGACCGAACCGGGTTCAGGGTCGGACGCAGCGGCGCTCAAGACGCGGGCAGTGTTGAACGGCGACCATTATGTCGTGTCGGGGTCGAAGGCATTCATCTCCGGCGGCGGCGAGAACGAGATCTACGTTACCATGGTTCGCACCGGGGAGGATGGCCCCAAGGGCATTTCCTGCCTAGTGATCGAGAAGGACATGCCGGGCGTCAGTTTCGGCGCGCCGGAGAAAAAATTGGGCTGGCATTCCCAGCCGACTGCCCAGGTCAATTTCGACGAGGTTCGCGTGCCGGTCGCCAACCGTGTCGGCGGCGAGGGCGAGGGATTCCGCATCGCGATGACGGGACTCGACGGCGGGCGACTTAATATCGCCGCCTGTTCGCTCGGCGGGGCGCAGCGCTGCCTCGACGAGTCCGTCGCTTACACAAAGGAGCGCAAGCAGTTTGGCACTGCCATCGCCGATTTCCAGGCGACACAGTTCACCCTCGCGGACATGGCGACCGACCTCGAGGCGGCGCGCGCCCTGTTGTACCTCGCGGCCGCCAAGGTGACCGACAACGCGCCCGACAAAACGCGATTCGCGGCAATGGCCAAGCGGCTGGCTACGGATAATGGAAGTTCGATCGTCGACCGCGCGCTGCAATTGCACGGTGGCTATGGCTATCTGCAAGATTACCCGATCGAACGCTTCTGGCGTGACTTGCGCGTCCACTCGATCCTCGAAGGCACCAACCAAGTCATGCGCATGATCATCAGCCGCGATTTGTTGCGCCAGTGAGCGAGGTCCTGTGCTGCGTCGAAGGCGCGGTGGCGCGGCTGCGTCTTAACCGGCCGAACGCGATTAATGCGCTGAACCAGGCGATGTGCGTAGCGATGAACGCGGCGCTGCTGGCATGGCGTGACGATCCGGCGATCCAGGCGGTGATCCTCGACCATGCCCAGGGGCGCGGTTTTTGTGCCGGGGGCGACATCGTGACCCTCGCGCGGTTGGGCGGTGGCGACGGCAGCGAGGCGAGCGCCTTCTTCGCCGAAGAATATCGCCTCAATCATTTGCTGTTCACTTATCCCAAACCGGTCGTTGCGATGATGGACGGAGTCACGATGGGCGGCGGGGTTGGCATTGCCCTGCCGTGCCGTTATCGCGTCGCGACCGAGAATAGCCGCTTCGCCATGCCCGAAACGACTATCGGGTTCTTCCCTGATGTCGGCGGCGGCTGGTATTTGTCGCGGCTGGAGGCGCGGGTCGGCCAGTTCCTGGCGCTAACGGGCGCGCGGCTCGACGGAGCGGAGTGCAAGGAATTGGGGCTTGCGACTCATTATGTCGCGGGCGCGCACTTGCCCGCGCTGATCGAACGGATCATCGCCGCGCCGGGCCGGGTCGAGGAGGCGCTGGGCGCGGCGGCGACCCCGCCGCCCGAGGCGCGAGTCGCGGCCAATCTGCCGGCAATCGCCAAACTGTTCGCAAGCGACTCGCTGGAGGAGACGCTAGCCGCGCTCGACGGCGACGGGTCGGACTGGGCGACCAAGGAAGCTGCGACGATCCGCGCCAAGTCGCCACTGTCGTGCAAGGTGTCGCTGCGACTGCTCGCGGAGGGCGCGAAGCGGATCGATTTCGCGGCGGAAATGGTTGCCGAGCACGCGCTGGCCCACCGGGTCGGGGGCACTCATGATTTTCGCGAAGGCGTGCGCGCACTGCTGATCGACAAGGACAATGCGCCAAAGTGGGAGCCAGCGACGCCGTCCGAGGTGACGAACACGATGCTCGATGAACTGTTCGCGCCCGACGTGGTACCGTGGACGCCTTTTCCGGAGACGATGACATGAGCGATTACGAAACCATCCTGGTCGAGCAACGCGGCGCGGTGACGTTGGTGACGCTCCACCGGCCGCAGGCGCTCAACGCGCTCAATTCGGCGGTGCTGCGCGACCTGATCGCGGCGTTCGCGGACTATGACGCGGACGAGGGCCAGCGCTGCCTGGTGCTGACCGGTTCCGAAAAGGCGTTCGCCGCCGGAGCCGACATCAAGGAAATGCAGGCGCAGGGTTTCGCGGATATGTATGGCGGCAACTTCTTTGCCGGGTGGGAGCAGGTGACGGCCACGCGCAAGCCGTGGATCGCGGCAGTGGCCGGTTTCGCGCTGGGTGGCGGGTGCGAAGTGGCGATGATGGCCGACTTCATCATCGCTGCGGACACGGCCAAGTTCGGTCAGCCGGAGATCAAGCTGGGCGTGACGCCGGGCATGGGCGGGTCGCAGCGGATGGCCCACGCGATCGGCAAGGCCAAGGCGATGGACATGTGCCTGACCGGGCGGATGATGGGCGCCGAGGAAGCCGAGCGCGCGGGACTGGTGGCGAAGGTCGTGCCGGCCGCGTCTCTGGTCGAGGAGGCGATGAAAACCGCCGAGGCGATTGCCGGCATGGCCCCGCTGGCGGCGATCGCGACCAAGGAAATGGTCAATGCCGCGTTCGAACTGCCGCTGGCGCAAGGCATCAACTTCGAGCGGCGGCTGTTCCACGGGCTGTTCGGGACCGCGGACCAGAAGGAAGGCATGGCCGCCTTCGTCGAGAAACGGCCGGGCAATTGGACAGGGAAATAGCATGGCACGCGTGGCATTTATCGGGCTTGGCAACATGGGTGGCGGGATGGCGGCGAACCTCGCCAAGGCGGGGCATGAGGTGCGCGCGTTCGACTTGAGCGAAGTGGCGCTGGAGCGGGCCCGGGGTAAGGCTTGCACCCCCGTCGGATCGGCCGACGAGGCGCTCGCCGGGGCCGAGGCGGTCGTGACGATGCTCCCGGCGGGCAAGCATGTCGCCGACGTCTATCGCGGCAATGTGCTGATCAACGCCCCGAAATCGGCCATCTTGATGGACTGTTCGACGATCGACGTCGCCACCGCCAAGACGGTCGCGGGCGAGGCGGCGGCAGCAGGCTATACCATGGTCGATGCCCCCGGTTCGGGCGGGATCGCGGCGGCCAATGGCGGCACACTGACCTTCATGGTGGGCGGGTCAGACGAAGGCTTCGCTCGCGCCAAGCCGTTCCTCGACCAGATGGGCAAGGCGGTGATTCACGCCGGCGGGGCGGGCGCGGGCCAAGCAGCGAAAATCTGCAACAACATGCTGCTCGGCGCGACGATGGCGGCGACGTGCGAGGCGTTCGTGCTGGCGCAGAAGCTGGGGCTCGACCTGCAGACCTTCTACGATATTTCGTCCAAGGCGTCGGGCCAGAGCTGGTCGATGACCAGTTACTGCCCGGTGCCGGGGGTCGGGCCGGACACACCGGCCGACCGCGATTACGAGGGCGGGTTCGCCACCGCGCTGATGCTCAAGGATCTGAAACTGGCAATGGAGGCCGCGAAGGAAGCCGGCGCTTACACGCCGATGGGCGGCGAGGCGGAGGAACTGTACCAGCGCTTCGCCGACCGTGGCGGCGCGGGCAAGGACTTCTCGGCGCTGATCAAGATGATCGACGATAGCTGGGTGGTGCCCGCCGGCGCTTAGGACGCGCGGGCTTGATGTTGCCTTCGCGCGGGGCCACATCGCGCTTATGTTGATCGAGACCACCAATGCTTATTGAAACCGCCAATGTTTATTGAAACCGAACGCACGCCTAACCCGGCGACCCGCAAATACCTTCCCGGCAAGACGGTAATGACCGCCGGCAGCCGCGATTTTCCGAATGTCGTGGCGGCGGAGGGCAGCCCGCTCGCCGCCGCGCTGTTCGCGACCGGCGATGTCGATGGCGTATTTTTCGGCCGCGATTTCGTGTCGGTCAGTGCCGCGTCGCATGCCGACTGGAACGAGCTTGAGCCCGACGTCCTCGGCATCCTGCTCGATCATTTCATCACCGGCGCGCCCTTGTTTGCGCCCGGTAGCGCCAACGGCATCGAAGTGTCGCGCGACGAGGGGTTCGCGGTCGAGGAGGATCCCGCCGACGCCGACATCGTCGAACAGATCAAGGAGTTGATCGAGACCCGCGTCCGCCCGGCGGTGGCGCAGGACGGTGGCGACATCGTCTATCGCGGCTATCGTAACGGTCGGCTTTATCTCGCCATGCAGGGCGCCTGCTCGGGCTGCCCGTCGTCGGCGGTGACACTGAAACAGGGCATCGAAGGCCTGATCAAGCATTATGTCCCGGAAGTGGAGTCGATCGAGGCGGTCTGAAGGCCGGGTGGCAAGGGCTTGCCCTCGCTGCATTACCGGCTCAATCTGGCCGCCGGTTTACGGCCAGGAGACCCGACGCTGATCCTCGCATTCGACTGTTCGACCGCCGCCTGCACCGCCGCGCTGTTCGACGAGGACGGCGCGCTTCTGGACTCGCGCGACGAGGTGATCGATCGCGGTCACGCCGAGCGGCTGGTGCCGATGATCGAACAGATGCTGGGTGGGCGTCGGCCGGAGTCCATCCTTGTCGGAGTCGGCCCCGGCAGCTTCACCGGATTGCGGGTCGCAATCGCCGCCGCGCACGGCCTGGCGATCGGCTGGGATGCAGCATTGGTTGGGATGCCGAGCCTGGCGCTACTCGCCGCTTCGGCGCCGGGCGAGGGGCCGCTGGTCGTGGCGATGGCGGGCGGCCACGGCGAATTGTTCGTGCAATCCTTCGCGCGCTCGCCTTTTGCACCATTCGGCGAGATGGCCAACCTGCCGCCCGTCGCTGCCGCTGAAACCCATCTCGAGGATTTTGTCGTCGGCAGCGGAGCGCCTGCGCTGGTCGCGGCGCGCGGCGGCGGCAAGGCAATATTGCTCTTGCCGAGCGCGCGCTTCGCCATGCGCCTGCCACCGCTCCTCCGGTCCCTGCCCGCGACTCCGCTCTACCTCCGCGCCCCCGATGCCCGGCCCAAGGCGGCATGAGCAGCGCGCCGCAGCCACGCGAGGTCATCCTCGTGACCGCCGGCGCGGATGATCTCGACGATGTCATGAGCATCATGAAGCAGGCCTTCTCGCCCGATTTCGGCGAAGCCTGGACGCGGTCGCAATGCGCCGGGATCCTGCCGATGTCGGGCGTGGTGATGATGCTGGCGCGTGGCGGACGCGGCGAGGCGCTGGGCTTTTCTCTGCTGCGGACCGTCGCCGACGAGGCCGAGCTGCTGTTGATCGGCGTCATTCCACACGCCCGTCGCTGCGGGATCGGCAAGGCGCTGATCGATCATTTCATCAGCCATTCGACGACATGGGGGGCGACGCGGCTGCACCTCGAAGTGCGCGACGGTAATGGCGCGATCGCCATGTATCAGCTGGCTGGATTTAAATTGGCCGGCCGTCGCCGCAACTATTACCGGGGCAATAACGGCGAGCTGTTCGATGCGCTTACATTGGTTCGGGCAAGCAGAGAAGTTTAACGACAAGCAATATTGCCTAAACCGATGACAAGCGCTAATCGATCTTGGCACTGTCCAATCTGGCGGCAGACGCTCCTCAAATACGCTCGGGACATTTTGACATGGACATCGATAGCAATGGCGACACGCTGATCACGCTCACGGCCGACATCGTCGCCGCGCACGTCAGCAACAATAGTGTTTCGGTCAACGATCTGGCACAACTCATCTCCAACGTGCATGGCGCGCTGGCCGCCCTGACCGGGCCGACCGCAGCACCGGAAGCCAAGCAGGAACCCAAGGTTTCGATCCGCTCGTCGATCAAGCCGGACTATATCGTCTGCCTCGAAGACGGCAAGAAGCTGAAGATGCTGAAGCGTCATTTGATGACCCACTATCAGATGACTCCAGACCAGTATCGCCAGAAGTGGGGCCTGAGCTCCGACTATCCGATGGTCGCGCCCAACTATGCCGAACAGCGCCGGATGCTCGACAAGTCGATCGGACTTGGCACCAAGCGCCGCAAGACGACGACCGCCAATTCGCGTTGATTGCAATGATCCTCC
>NZ_JANMWY010000099.1:0-8870 GCF_031380695.1 Sphingomonas sp.
CGATGCATCCGCGGGCCATAAGTGTTGAAGATTCGCGCGACCTTGATCCTCAGGCCCAGCTGGCGATGATAATCGAAGAACAGGGTCTCGGCGCAGCGCTTGCCCTCGTCATAGCAGGAGCGGATGCCGATCGGGTTGACGTGGCCCCAATATTCCTCGGGCTGCGGGTGGACGGCGGGGTCGCCATAGACTTCGCTGGTCGAGGCCTGGAAGATGCGGATGCCGAGGCGCTTGGCGAGGCCGAGCAGGTTGATCGCGCCATGCACCGAGGTCTTGGTCGTCTGGACCGGGTCGTGCTGGTAATGGACCGGCGAGGCGGGGCAGGCGAGATTGTAGATCTCGTCGACCTCGACGAACAGCGGGAAGGTGACGTCGTGGCGCAGCAGCTCGAACTTCGGGTTCGGCAGGAGATGCGCGATGTTGGCCTTGTCGCCGGTGAAGAAATTGTCGAGGCACAGCACTTCGTGGCCGTCGGCGATCAGCCGGTCGCACAGATGCGAGCCGAGGAAGCCGGCGCCGCCGGTGACGAGCACGCGCTTGCTGCTGCCATAAAGTCGCGCCACGGTAATTCCCCTTGGGTATCAGGCATCCGCGATAGTCGATCGGCCTTGCGTGGCAAGAGCCGACCCGAGCTTGCGCGGGTGATCAATGCTTGAGAAAGCCCTCGAGCGAGGTCTTGAGTTCCTCGATCGACATGCGGTTCCACTGCTCGGCCCACGGCGACCCGTCACCCTGGTCCTCGCGCAGATAGTCCGGGCTGGCCCAGCGTTGCGGGGCGAGGTCCGGGCGCAGCTTGGCCAGTTGGGCGATGTCGAACCGTTCGGCGAAGCGCAGCCCGACCTGGTCCCCGCGCGACCAGCTGACGGTGGCGAACAGGCTGCCGGCCGCACCGAGATCGAGATAGACTTCGGCGTCGGTCGGCAGGGGATGCGGCACGTCGAGCAGCGCGCCGTCGGGCGAAATGTTGCGCAGGCGGACGGGAATCGTGTCGTGCTGGAACAGGATCGAGCCCTTCCAGATGAGCGGATGGCGCGAGCTGGTGCGCCGCGCCGCAACTTCCTCGCTGAGTGGCTCGCCGGGGGCCTCCAGTTCAAATACGGCCGCGTCGGGGGCGGCGATGGACAAGTCGGGGAAGCTGCGGCGAATGACCTCCAGCAGCATCGCGTCGCGCTGCATCGGGTCGCCGCCCACTTGCGTTTCGTGGGCGAACTCCAGGCCGATGCGATCGTCGCGGAGCCAGCGGACGGCGCATTCGAGCGCGCCATGCTCGCCGAGGACGAGGTCGAGCCGCTCCCACATCCTGGGCTTGATGTCGGTCGCGATCATCGCGCCGCCGCCGGACAGGTTGATCAGCTCGACGTTGACGCTTTCGCTGCGGAAATGAATCCAGGCGCGCTCGTCGTCGAGGCGGTGGCGGTCGTCATCGCGGTGGTTGGTGGTGCGACCAACGTCGCGCGCGACAGCGATTCCATCGAGCCCGTCGGAGTGGGTAGCGGCGGGCTTCTTGGCACCGAGAAGCGTGTTTGCTTCCTGCCTGGGCTTGCCGGAGAAAACCGACGCGCGGAAATTGTTCATCGACGAAACCTCACACCATGGTTCCCCGGACTTAGCGGCCGAGGGTTACGAAATGGTATGTGACGAATGACCGACGTGAAGGACGCACCGGCCCGCGCTGGCGAGCCGGTGCGGCGATCAGGCTACCAGGAGTAGTACATGTCGAATTCGACCGGACTCGGCGTAGTTTCCCAGCGCATCACTTCGTCCCACTTGAGCTCGATGTAAGCGTCGATCTGATCGTCGGTGAACACGTCGCCCTTGGTCAGATAGGCGCGGTCCTGGGTGAGGTTGGTCAGCGCCTCGCGGAGCGAGCCGCACACCGTCGGTACGTTGACCAGCTCGGCCGGCGGGAGGTCGTAGAGGTTCTTGTCCATCGCCTCGCCCGGGTGGAGGCGGCTCTGGATGCCGTCGAGCCCGGCCATCATGATCGCGGCATAGGCAAGGTAGGGATTGGCCATCGCATCGGGGAAGCGGAATTCGACCCGCTTGGCCTTGTCGCCGGTGCCGTAGGGGATGCGGCACGAGGCCGAGCGGTTGCGGCTGGAGTAAGCCAGCAGCACCGGTGCCTCGAACCCCGGGACCAGCCGCTTGTAGCTGTTGGTCGTCGGATTGGTGAAGGCATTGAGCGAGCGGGCGTGCTTGATGACGCCGCCGATGAAGTAAAGCGCTGTGTCGCTGAGGCCGGCATAGCCGTTGCCGGCGAACAGTGGCGTGTCGCCGTTCCACAGCGACATGTGGGTGTGCATGCCGGAGCCGTTATCCTGGGCGATCGGCTTGGGCATGAAGGTCGCGGTCTTGCCATAAGCCTGGGCGACCATGTGCACGACATATTTGTAAACCTGCATGCGGTCGGCGGTTTCGACCAGCTTGCCATAGGTCAGGCCGAGCTCGTGCTGCGCGGCGGCGACTTCGTGGTGGTGCTTGTCGCACGGCAGACCCATTTCGAGCATGGTCGAGACCATCTCGGCGCGGATGTCGACCGCGCTGTCGATCGGCGCGACGGGGAAATAACCGCCCTTGGCGCGCGGCCGGTGGGCGAGGTTGCCGCCCTCATATTCGCGGCCGCTATTGCCCGGCAGCTCGATGTCGTCGAGCTTGAAAAAGCTGGTCGCATAGCTGTCCTCGAAGCGGACGTCGTCAAACATGAAGAATTCGGCTTCCGGACCGACATAGACGGTGTCGGCGATCCCGGTCGCCTTGAGGTAGGCTTCGTCGCGCGTCGCGGACGAGCGCGGGTCGCGCGAATATAGCTCGCCGGTCGACGGCTCGACGACGTTGCACACGACGATCAGCATCGGCGTCGCGCTGAATGGGTCGATGTAGGTCGCGGTCAGATCCGGCTTGAGGATCATGTCGCTCTCGTTGATCGCCTTCCAGCCGTGGATCGACGAGCCGTCGAACATGAAGCCATCGTTGAGTTGGTCGTCATCAACCGCACTGGCGACCATCGAGAGGTGCTGCCACTTGCCCTTCGGATCGGTGAAGCGAAGATCGACCCATTCGATCTCCTGGTCCTTGATCAACTTCAGTATCTTGCCCGAATCCGACATGGTGGCCTCATGGATGAGAGAGAATGAATCGCCGCCCCGCGCGGCCGCAAAGCGCTCTTCCCCGTGCTGCACTGCGGAATCCAGCGGAGTCGGGAGTTCGGTGAATATTTCACTCACGAGTTAGCGTCAAATGGTACGGCGACCCGGAGCCTATCAGGCTCGGCGGTGTTGGCCTGGGCGGCGGCGGGCGATCCACTGTCCAGGGCCAATGCGCTTCAACTTGAGGCCGCAACGACGGCACACGCTGACCCAGGTCGTGCCGGCATGATAGGCGTGACGGGTGCAGCGCCGGTGACCGAAGAGTTTGCAGAGAATCAGCACGGACCATCCCTGATCGGGGCCGAGCTGCGTTATTGATAACCGGTTATCTCCGCCGAACGCAAGGGCTTGGCGGCACTGCTTCACTAAAAATTTCGGCGTTGGGCGGCGACCAGCATGCGCAGCAGCATGGCGACCGGGCGGGGGACCCCGACCTTGCCCTCCATCCACAAGCTGATCGACGAGCGGCTCACCCCGATCGCGCCAGCCAGGTCGGCGTGCGTGCGATAGCCGAGCGCGCGCATGGCGGTGCGCAACTCATCGGGCGACATCGAGGCGAGCGGCGAATCCTGCATCGCCGCCCCTGTAGCCGGTGTTTGCGAAGCAGCGGAAGCGGTCAGATTGCGTCGCTGCCCCGATCGCCGGTCCGGATGCGGACAGCCTGATCGATTGTCGAGACGAAGATCTTGCCGTCGCCGATGCGACCGGTCTTGGCAGCCGTCTCGATCGCTTCGATCACGCGGTCGGCGGTGCCGTCCTCGACGACCACTTCGACTTTCACCTTGGGCAGGAAATCGACGACATATTCGGCACCGCGATAGAGTTCGGTGTGACCCTTCTGGCGGCCGAAGCCCTTTACTTCGGTGACGGTTATGCCGGACACGCCCACTTCGTGAAGGGCGTCCTTCACATCGTCGAGTTTGAACGGCTTGATGATCGCTTCGATTTTCTTCACGCCTGCCCCCGCGTTGTCTGTCTCAAATCTCTTCTACGCACATCGCCCCACCCTGCGCAAAACAAATGATGCAATGCAACATGACGGCTAAGACATTGAATCCGCATTAATAAGGGGGCCTATCGAGCCCGCTCGGGCTCTTGGTGAAGATTTCGCAGCCATCGTCGGTGATGCCGATCGAATGTTCGAACTGGGCCGACAGCGAGCGGTCGCGCGTCACTGCGGTCCATCCATCGTCGAGCAATTTGCAGTCGGCGCGGCCAAGGTTGATCATCGGTTCGACGGTGAAGATCATGCCGGGGCGAAGTTCCGGTCCAGTGCCGGGGCGGCCGGCGTGAATCACTTCGGGACTGTCGTGGAACAGTCGCCCGACGCCATGGCCGCAGAAATCGCGGACGATGCCATAGCGATGCCGTTCGGCGTGACTCTGGATCGCGTTGGCGATGTCGCCGAGATGGTTGCCGGGGCGCGCCTGCTCCAGCCCGAGCATGAGGCATTCGTAGGTCACATCGACCAACTTGCGCGCCTTGAGCGCCACATCGCCGACCAGGAACATGCGGCTGGTGTCACCATGCCAGCCGTCGAGGATCGGGGTGACGTCGACGTTGACGATGTCGCCGTCTTTCAAGACTTTATTGCCCGGAATGCCGTGGCACACGACATGATTGATCGATGTGCAGCAGGACCTGGTAAAGCCGCGATAGCCGAGCGTGGCGGGCACGCCGCCACTCTCGACCGTCATGCGGACGACGATATCGTCGATCTCGCCGGTGGTGGCACCGGGCACGACGTACGCTGGCAGCGCGTCGAGGATCGAAGCCGCCAGGCGACCCGCCGCGCGCATCCCCGCGAATCCCTCCGGGCCGTGGAGCTTAATCACGTGGCTACGCGCTTCGGAGCGATCGTCGGCGCTAACGGTGAGATATTCGGTCATGCGCGGATATAGGACGCGTGCGGGACGAAGGTAAAGCGCTCGGCTAAAGAGAGCTTGAGCGGGACGACCGCCAGATCGGTCATCTGGCGCATCCTGGCCTCATGTCACAGCCATCTCACTGGCTATTAAACCGACTTTGCAAGTCAAGCGGTTGCAGCCGCCGGGCGCGGCGTTAAGAGCCGGTCGATGGTTAACCCAAAAATCTGGACTGCCGCCCTGGTCGTGATCGGCGACGAGATATTGTCGGGCCGGACCCAGGACAAGAATATCGCCCAGATCGCCGCGTGGCTGAACGTGCAGGGGATAAGGCTGGCTGAAGTCCGGGTCGTAGCCGATGTTGCCGAGCGGATCGGCGAGGCGGTGACGGTGCTGATGGCGAGCAACGACTATTTATTCACCACCGGCGGGATCGGGCCGACGCACGACGACATCACGGTGGATTCGATCGCTGCCGCCTTGGGGCTCGCGGTCGTCGTCCACCCCGATGCGCGGGCAACGCTGGAGCGCTATTACGAGACTCGGGGCGGGATTACCGAGGCGCGACTCAGGATGGCGCGGGTGCCCGACGGGGCCGACCTCATCCCCAATCGTATGTCGGGCGCACCGGGTATCAGGCTCGGCAAGCTGTTCATCCTTGCCGGGGTGCCGCACATCACCGCCGGGATGCTCGATGCGCTGACCGGGACGCTGGAGGGCGGCCGGCCGCTGGTCAGCGTAACGATCGGCGGATTCGTGCCGGAGAGCGAGGTCGCCGACCTGCTGGGCGCAACTGAAAAGGCCCACGAAGGAGTCGTGATCGGCAGTTATCCCTTCTTTCGCGAGGGTCGGATCGGGGCGAACTTCGTCATCCGCTCGGAAGAGCAGGAGCGTGCCGAAGCCTGTGCCGCCGTGCTCGGCGAACAACTCGCCGCGCAAGGCTATGAAATGGTGGCGGGCGGGATCTGAAGGCGCGCGTGGAGTTTGAGCTTTCTTCGGTAGAACCCGACTGGCGGCGCGCAAGCGGGCGGCGGCGGGCGGCGGCGATCGGGCTGACGCTCGGTGCCGAATTGCTGTTCCTGCTGCTGTTGCTGGGCCTCAACCCCGGGCTGCTCCCGACATCGGACAGGCCGAGCGAGCCGACTTTGATCGACCTCGGTGCCGAACCGGCTGCGCCGCAACCGAAGCGGGCGGTCGCCGAGAGGCGCAAAATGGCGCCGAAGGTGCAACAGCGCGTCGAGCACCACGCCGCCGCCAAGCCGCCCAAGTTTCATTCGCCGAGTTTCATCCCGCTCAGCAGCGACGAGATGGCATCGGCCGATATTGCCCACCTCGGCACCAAGGGTGCCCCGGCGGAAGTCGCGGAGACGAGCGGGGCGGCGGGGCCGGGGGAAGGGCCGGGCGGGGCCCACCTCTACAAGGCGGAATGGCAGGTCGAGCCGACCCGCGCCCAGCTCGCTGCCTATCTGCCGAAGTCGGTCGAGCGCGGCAGCTGGGCCGAGATCGCATGCCGGACAATTGCCCATTATCATGTCGAGAATTGCCAGCCGCTGGGTGAATCCCCGCCCGGGTCGGGACTTGCAAGGGGGCTGCGGCTGGCGGCGTGGCAGTTCCAGGTGCGGCCACAAAATCTCGATGGGCGACCGCTGATCGGTAGCTGGGTGCGGATCCGCTTCGATTTTTCGAAGGACGCAGAATGAGTGCTGCGCCCGGCGCAGCCATCACCTTCGTGTCCCTGCGCAGACGCGCGCCGGCACGTTGCGCGAGGCGTTCGTCGCTCATCATGAACCGATCTGACTTGCCGCGAGTCCAGTAGCCAGCCTTGCGCCGCCGAGCCGATCGCGTCATCGGAGTTTCCGATGTTGTTGCGCCATCTCCGCTATTTCTCGGCTCTGGCCCGCGAGCGCCATTTCGCGCGCGCGGCGGTGGCCTGCCATGTCTCGCAGCCGACCCTGTCCGGGGCGATTGCGACACTCGAGGCCGAGCTTGGAACGCGGCTGGTGGTGCGCGGGCGGCGGTTCATCGACCTGACCCCGGAAGGGCGGCTCGTGCTGGATGGCGCGCGGCAATTGCTGCAGGACGAGGACGCCTTGCTGCAGGGGCTGGAACGGCTGCGCGGTGGGCTGAGCGGGGTGCTCCGGCTGGGCGTCATTCCGGCGGCGATGCCGGTCGTCGGCATGCTGGTCGAAGCCTTTTGCGCCACGCATCCCGCAGCAACGGTCGAGATACGGTCGTTGTCGTCGAAGGCGATCCAGAGCGACCTGCACGACTTCGAGCTCGATGCCGGGCTGACCTATCTCGACAACGAGCCGCTGGCACAGGTTCGTCGGACGCCGCTTTACCTCGAACGCTATCTGTTCGCGACGGCGCAGGGCGGGCCGCTCGCCGGTCGCGCGCAGATCAGCTGGCGCGAGGCGGCCGGGCAGCGACTGTGCCTGCTGAGCGACGACATGCAGAATCGGCGGATCCTCAACGCCGTGTTCGAGCAGCAGCAAGTTGCTTTCCGCCCCGACGTGGTCGCCAACAGTTTCCTCGCCGTGCTGTCGCAGCTGCGCACCGGGGCCTGGTCGAGCATCGTCCCGCACAGCTTTGGCCATTTGTTCGGCGAGCAGCGCGACATCGCCCTGATCCCGCTGGTCGAGCCGATGCACCGTCAGTCGGTCGGCCTGGTGACGAGCGATCGCGAGCCTGCGCCGCCAATGGCACGGGCGCTCGAGGCGTGCGCGCAAGGGGTCGATTTCGCGGCCGTGATGGAAAGAGTTTGATAGGACATTCCTATCAGGCTGATCGAAACTCTAATTTGATTGGACCCGCCGCGCGGCCGACACAGGCGCCAACGCTCGCATCAGCCGAGCCCTCAGGAGAGCGTCATGGCGAAGATTGTCTGTGTCCTTTACGACGACCCGATCGATGGGTTCCCGACAAGCTACGCACGCGATGACCTGCCGGCGCTGACGGAATATCCAGGCGGCCAGACTCATCCCACGCCCAAGGCAATCGATTTTACCCCCGGCCATCTGCTTGGTTCGGTGTCAGGCGAGCTTGGGCTCCGCAAATATCTCGAAGGTGCCGGGCATACGCTGATCGTGACGTCGGACAAGGATGGGCCCGACAGCGTGCTGGAGCGCGAGCTGGTCGACGCCGACGTCATCATCTCGCAGCCGTTCTGGCCGGCCTATCTGACCGCCGAGAGGATCGCCAAGGCGAAGAACCTCAAGCTGGCGCTGACCGCCGGCATCGGGTCGGACCATGTCGACCTGCAAGCCGCGATCGATCGCAACATCACCGTAGCCGAAGTGACCTATTGCAACTCGATCAGCGTCGCCGAGCATGTCGTGATGATGATCCTCGGCCTGGTCCGCAACTACATCCCGTCGCACGATTGGGTGACCAGGGGCGGCTGGAACATCGCCGATTGTGTGGCGCGGTCGTATGATGTCGAGGGGATGCATGTCGGCACGGTCGCCTCGGGGCGGATCGGCCTGGCGGTGCTACGGCGGCTGAAGCCGTTCGACATGCACCTGCATTACAATGATCGCTACCGGCTCCCGGCCGAGGTCGAGCAGGAACTCGGCCTGATCTGGCACGAGAAGCGCGAGGAAATGTACGGGGTGTGCGACGTCGTCACGCTGAACTGCCCGCTCTACCCCGAAACCGAGCATATGATCAACGACGAGACGCTCAAGCATTTCAAGCGCGGCGCCTATCTGGTCAACACCGCGCGCGGGAAGCTGTGTGACCGCGACGCGATCGTCCGCGCGGTCGAGAGCGGGCAGCTGGCGGGCTATGCCGGCGACGTGTGGTTTCCGCAGCCCGCGCCGCGCGATCATCCGTGGCGGTCGATGCCCTATGAGGGGAT
>NZ_JANMWY010000108.1:0-3184 GCF_031380695.1 Sphingomonas sp.
AGCGCCGCCGCATCGCCCGCGAGACGATGGATATTTACGCGCCGCTGGCCGAGCGGATCGGCATGTACGCGATCATGAACGAGATGCAGACGCTCGCGTTCAAGCAGCTCGAGCCCGATGCCTTTACCTCGATCACCCGCCGCCTCGCCCAGCTTCATGCTGCGGGCGGCGATCTCGTCGATCGCATCGGTCTCGGCCTGCAGTTGCACCTCGCCGATCACAGCCTCGAAGCCGAGGTCATGGGGCGCGAGAAGCACCCCTATTCGATCTGGAAGAAGATGGCCGAACGGCACATCAGCTTCGAGCAATTGTCCGACGTCATGGCCTTTCGCGTCATCGTCGGCAGCATCGAGGAATGTTATCGCGCGCTCGGCCTGATCCACGAGCGTTGGCCGATGGTCCCGGGCCGCTTCAAGGACTTCATCTCGACGCCCAAGCGCAACGGCTATCGCTCGCTCCACACATCGGTCATCCACGACAGCAAGATGCGGATCGAGATCCAGATCCGCACCCTCGAGATGCACCAGCAGGCCGAGCGCGGGCTCGCCGCCCACTGGGCCTACAAGGAGGGCAAGCCGGCGACCGAGGTCAAGGTGCCGTGGATCAGTGACCTCGTCGAAATTCTCGATCATGCCGCGTCGCCCGAAGAGCTGCTCGAGCATACCCGCATGGCGATGTACCAGGATCGCATCTTCGCCTTCACGCCCAAGGGCGAGCTGATCCAGCTGCCCAAGGGCGCGACCCCGGTCGATTTCGCCTATGCCGTCCACACCGACCTCGGTGACCAGACCGTCGGCGCCAAGGTCAACAGCCGGGTGGTGCCGCTTCGCACGCTGCTGGAAAATGGCGATCAGGTCGAAATCCTCGTTTCAAAGGGCCAGCATCCGCAACCGTCATGGCTGCGCTTCGTCACCACCGGCAAGGCGCGCGCCGGCATCCGCCGCTTCGTCCGCCACAAGGAACGCGACGAAACCGTGCACTTGGGACGTCAAATCTACGACGAGCTGATCGAGCGCCTCCCCGCCCCGCTCGCCGCCGAGGCGCTGCCCCGCACGGTCAAGAAATTGAAGCTGGAGGACGCCGAATCGCTGATGATCGCGATCGCCAAGCGACGTTTCTCGGACGACGCGCTGATGGAGGCGCTAATGCCGGGATCGACTGGGGGAGACGTCGCGCCCCGCCCGCCGGCGCAGCGCACGGCCATTTCGATCAAAGGCCTCACGCCCGGCGTCGCCTATACGCTGGCGCAGTGCTGCCACCCGGTCCCCGGCGACCGCATCGTCGGCTTGCGCCGCGAGGACGAGAGCATCGAGGTCCACGCCATCGGCTGCGACACGCTCGCCAACGGCACCGACGCGGACTGGCTCGACCTCGCCTGGGGCGACGGTTCGGACGGCGGCACGGCGCGGCTGTCGGTCATCGTCCGCGACGTGCCCGGCGCGCTCGGCGCGGTCGCCGGCATCCTCGGCGCGAGGGGTGCCAACATCGTCAACCTCAACATGGTCCACCGCGACGAAAGCTTCCACACCTTCCACATTGACGTGGAAGTCCACGACCTCGCCCACCTCCACGCCATCCTCGCCGCCCTGCGCGACGCGGACGTCGTCAGCATGGCGGAGCGGATTTAGCGCGCCTTGCGCACCGCATCCGCGCCGTTCGCCGCCAGCACCGCCAGCGTCACCAGATCGTTCGAACTCGCCGTCATCGGTGCGATCTGGACCGGGAGCGCCATGCCCATCAGATAAGGCCCGAGCATATTTTCGCCGCCGAGCGCGCGCAGCAGCTTAGACGAGATATTGGCCGACTGCAGCCCCGGCATGATCAGGATATTGGCCGGCCCGGTCAGTCGGCTGAACGGATAATATTTGCGCTGCGCCTCGTGATTGAGTGCCAGGTCAGGGCCCATCTCGCCTTCATATTCGAAGTCGGTCTCGATCGTGTCGAGCAGCTTCACCGCGTCGCGCAACTCGTCGATGTGCCGCCCCGGCGGATTACCGAAGGTCGTGTAGCTGATGAACGCCACGCGCGGCTCCATCCCCATCCGCCGCGCGAAGGATGCCGAGCGGATCGCCATCGACGCCAGCTGATCCTCGGTCGGCCGCTCGTTGACCGCAGTGTCGGCGATCAGCACCGTGTGGCGCTTGCCGGCAATGACCGTGATCCCGAACGGGGTCGTGCCCTGTTCCTCGTCGATCACGGTGCGCACCTGCGCCAGGCTCTGGCTGAACGGCCGCGTCGTGCCGGTGATCATCGCATCGGCTTCACCCAGCGCCAGCATCGCCGCGGTAAACGTGTTGCGGTCCTGGTTGACCATCCGCTCGACCTCGCGCCGCAGCATCCCGTGCCGTTGGTGCTTGGCGTAGAGATAATCGACCGCGCGGCTGACCAGCGGCGAATTGCGGCTGTTGAGCACTTCATACTCGACCGGGTCCACCCCCAGCTCGCGCAGCATGTCGACCACATCCTCGCGCCCGACCAGCACCGGCGTACCGTAGCCGCCTTCCTTGAACGCGATCGCCGCGCGCAGCACGTTGGGCTCTTCGCCTTCCGCGAACAATACCCGCTTGGGGTTGGACTTCGCCGCCTGGAACGACAGGCTGAGCACCGACGCGGTCGGGTCGAGCCGGGCGCGCAGCTGCGCACGATAGGCGGCCATGTCGGCAATCGGACGCCGCGCCACCCCACTCTTCATCGCCGCCTCGGCCACCGCAATCGGCACGACCTCGATCAGGCGCGGATCAAATGGCGCCGGGATGATGTAATCCGGCCCGAAATGCTGATCCAGTCCGCCATAAGCCAGTGCCACTTCCTCCGGCACCGGCTCCCGCGCCAATTCTGCCAATGCGTTAGCCGCAGCAATCTTCATCACATCATTGATCCCAGTCGCCCGCACATCGAGCGCCCCCCGGAAAATGAACGGAAAGCCCAGCACGTTATTGACCTGATTGGGATAATCCGAGCGCCCGGTCGCGATGATCGCATCGGGCCGCGCTGCGCGCGCTTCAGGCGGGGTGATCTCGGGGTCGGGATTGGCCATCGCGAAGATGATCGGCGAGGGGGCCATCGCCAGCATCATTTCGGGCTTCAGCACGCCTGCCGCCGACAGTCCGAGGAAAACATCCGCCCCGACCAGCGCTTCCTGCAAATTCTGCGCGTCGGTCACGACCGCATGGGCCGACTTGAA
>NZ_JANMWY010000152.1:0-5425 GCF_031380695.1 Sphingomonas sp.
CGGGATGGGGCCGGCGCCGACGAAGCTCGCCCATCCGGGCAGCAGCGTCATCCCTTCGACCGGGCGTCCCGCCGGATTGGGCCGGTCGAGCACCCACACCGCCTTGCCCTGCGCGGCCGCTGCCTCGAGCATGTAGAGCAGGGTTGTGATAAAGGTGTAGATGCGGCACCCAAGGTCCTGCAGGTCGATCAGGACGATGTCGAATTCGGCCATCATCGCCGCGGTCGGGCGGCGGACCTCCCCGTAAAGGCTGAACACCGGGATGCCGTGGACGGGGTCACGGTAATCCGCGCTTTCGACCATATTATCCTGCTTGTCGCCCTTCAGGCCATGCTGCGGTCCGAAGGCGGCGGTGAGGTTAAGCAGTGGCGCAAGCGCGTCGATGCTGTGCGTGAGATCGTTCGTCACTGAAGCAGGATGGGCGACGAGCGCGACGCGCCTGCCCCGCAGCGGAGCACGAAGCGCGGGGTCGGCGAGCAGCCGATCGATACCGAACAGGGTCATGAGCGCTGCTTACGGAAGACGGGCAACGAAGCAATCGGGATGATGAAAATCAGGCGCGCCGGGCGGGTGGGCGAGCGCCCAGTAGCTCTTCGTCCCGTCCTGCTGTTCCAACACTCCCGACAAGCCGAGCGCGTAGCGCTGACGGGCCGGAACCGCGATGGTTGCGAGGACCGTCCACCAAGTGAAATTATCTTCCATCCTGACGTAAGGCGGCGCGACGTCCTCGGCGTTGGCCATCCTCTCGCGATACCCATCGAAGGCATAGGCTGCCCAGTCACCCGACGGCGCGAAATTCCATTCGGTGTAGCCCGGCTCGTCCTCCGCCCAGAGGAACCCCTCGAAACAGGTCGTCTTCCACAATTCGTCGGCGCGTCCCGGCTCCGCGGTTTCAGAAAGGACGAACCGCTCCGCCGGCGCACCGATGCAAAAGGCCAGGTTGAGCGTCGCGTGGATTCCAAAGGCGGCGCTATAGTCGACATTGACCCACAGCCGGAACGGCGCGCCCGACGGCGGCGTGTCGGGGTGACAGATGAGGGGCAGGCTGGGCACGCTCCATCTATCGTCATTCGCGCGAAAGCGGGAACCCTGTTTCTTGCTCGGCTGGGATGACGAAAGGAGTGAGTATCACTAAGCACGCGGACCATGACCTACACCTCCACCCTCCTCCGCTCGCTCGACGAACGCGGCTATATCCACCAGGCGACCGATGCCGCCGGGCTCGACGCGCTGGCGGAGCGGGAGATCATCCCCGCCTACATCGGCTTCGACGCCACCGCGCCTTCGCTCCACGTCGGGAGCCTGGTGCAGATCATGATGCTGCGCCGCCTGCAGCAGGCCGGACACAAGCCGGTCGTGCTAATGGGGGGGGGGACGACCAAAGTTGGCGATCCGTCGGGCAAGGATGAATCGCGCAAGTTGCTGACGGGTGACGACATCGCCGCGAACATCGCTGGAATCAAGGGGGTTTTCGAGCGGTTCCTGACGTTCGGGGACGGACCGACTGATGCCATTCTGGTCGACAACGCCGACTGGCTCGACAAGCTGAACTACGTCGAATTCCTGCGCGATGTCGGGCGGCATTTCACCATCAACCGCATGCTGACATTCGATTCGGTCAAGCTCCGGCTCGACCGCGAGCAGCCGCTGACCTTCCTTGAATTCAACTATATGATCCTCCAGGCCTATGATTTCGCGGAGCTTTCCCGCCGCGCTGGGGTGCGGTTGCAGCTCGGCGGGTCGGACCAGTGGGGCAATATCGTCAACGGCCTCGAACTCGGCCGGCGGATGGACGGGGCCGAGCTCTATGGGCTGACTACCCCGCTGATCACGACCGCCGACGGCGGCAAGATGGGCAAGACCGCGGCAGGGGCGGTGTGGCTCAACGCCGACCGGGTGTCGCCGTATGATTATTGGCAATTCTGGCGGAACACGCAGGACGGCGATGTCGTCAAGTTCCTGAAACTGTTTACCGATTTGCCGCTGGACGAGATCGCTCAGTTGGGCGCGATGGTTGGTGCCGACATCAATCAGGCGAAGATCGCCCTGGCGACGGCGGTCACCATGTTGCTGCATGGCAACGAGGCGGCGAAAGCTGCCGAGGAGACCGCGCGTCGAACCTTCGCCGAGGGCGCATCCGATGAGAATTTGCCGAGCCTGGCGACGGGCGGATCGATCGGCATCGTCGCGGCGCTGACCGGGCTGGGGTTCGCCGCCTCGAATGGCGAGGCCCGGCGCAAGATCGCCGAGGGCGCGGTGCGGGTCGACGGCGCGGTGGTTAGCGATCCGGCGCTGGAGATCGTGGTAGGGAATGAAGCGTTGAAGCTGAGCCTCGGCAAGAAAAAGCACGGGTTGCTGACCCGCTAGCCCCTTTCCTAGCGGGAGAGGGAGGGGCGAGGAGCGCCGGACGGGTGAAGGTGACCGGGAAGGCGTCGCTCTCACCCTAGCTCGGCTTAGCCGAGTCGTGCCTCTCCCAGCGGGAGAGGAAGGTTACCCACTCCTGATCAGATCGATCGCCTGATCGCGCTCGAACAAATAGAGTGCCGTCCGCGCCGCCTTTCCCCGCTCGCTCGCCAACCCCCCGTCGCGCTCCAGCAACAACCGCGCATCGTCGGTCGCGATCGGCACCAGCTCCGTCACCATCTCCGGCGTCGCCACGCGGAACATCTGCTCGCCCGACTGGCGCGTTCCCAAAATCTCGCCCGGCCCGCGCAGGCGCAGATCCTCCTCGGCGATACGGAACCCGTCGTTGGTCTCGCGCATCAGCGCCAGCCGCGCCCGCCCGGTCTCGCTGAGCACGCTGCCCCGTATCAGCAGGCAGGTCGACGCCCCCTCCCCGCGTCCGACCCGTCCGCGCAGCTGATGCAGCTGGGCCAGACCGAACCGCTCCGCCCCCTCGATGATCATCAACGTCGCCTTGGGTACGTCGACCCCGACCTCGATCACGGTCGTCGCGATCAGCAGGCCGAGCGCGCCGCTCGCAAACGCCGCCATAACGTCGTCCCTCTCCGCCCCCTTCATCCGCCCATGGACCAGCCCGACCCGATCCGGCCCGAAGCGCAGCCGCAGCACCGCCGCGCGCTGTTCCGCCGCCGCGCTGTCGCTCTTCTCGCTCTCCTCGACCAACGGGCAGACCCAATAGGCCTGCCCCCCACCGGCGAGATGGCGACCAAGGCCGTCGATCACTTCGCCGAGCCGCTCCTCGCTGATCACGCGGGTTTCGACCGGCGAACGACCCGGCGGCATTTCGTCGAGGCGGCTGACGTCCATCTCGCCGAACTGCGTTAGGGTCAGCGTGCGCGGGATCGGGGTTGCGGTCATGACCAGCAAATGTGGCGGGTGCGCCGCCTTTTCGGTCAGCAACAGGCGTTGCGACACGCCGAAGCGATGCTGTTCGTCAATCACGACCAGCCCGAGCCGCTTGTACGCGACCTTCTCCGGGAAGATGGCGTGGGTGCCGACGAGGATGTCGATCGACCCGTCGGCGAGGCCCATCAGCACGGCTTCGCGCACCCGGCCCTTTTCACGACCGGTGAGGATCGCGACCCGCACCCCGAGCGCGTCGATCTGGTGTTGGAGAGTCGCAACATGCTGGCGCGCGAGGATTTCGGTCGGGGCGAGCATTGCCGCCTGCGCCCCGGCCTCGACCGCCTCGAGCATCGCCAGCAGCGCGACCAGTGTCTTGCCCGACCCGACATCGCCCTGCAGCAGGCGCAGCATCGGCGCGGCCTGGGCCATGTCGTCGCGGATTTCGCGCGTGACCCGGGCCTGCGCACCGGTGAGTTGATAGGGTAGCTGCAGCGCCCCGGTTAGCCGCCCGTCCCCGACCAATGCCACGCCCCGGCGGCGCCGCGCATGCTGGCGGATCAGCATCAGCGCGAGCTGGTTGGCGAAAATCTCGT
Organism: Sphingomonas sp.; assembly: GCF_031380695.1. Lineage (GTDB taxonomy): Bacteria > Pseudomonadota > Alphaproteobacteria > Sphingomonadales > Sphingomonadaceae > Sphingomicrobium. Next base: position 3,903 of record NZ_JANMWY010000152.1, read on the forward strand.
CATAGGCAAGGCGCTTGCGAGCCGATGTTGCGAGCGGTTCGGAATGCGCCTCGGCTAGCGACGCCCGCCACGGCCGCCAATGCTCACGCGCCAGCAGCGACGGTTCGATCCACTCGGGCAGCTCTGGCGCGCGCTCAAACGCGGTCAGCGCCAATTCCCGCATCCGCCGGTTAGTCATCCCCACGGTCAGCGGATAGACGGCTTCGCTCAGTGGCGGCTCGGCCCCGCCCTCCAACACCTCGGGATGGACGATCTGCCACTCGTCGCCATAGGCATCGAGCCGGCCCGACACGGTCCGCGCCTTACCGACCGGCAGCTGCTTCGACGCCCAGCCGGGATTGTTGAAGAACACCAAGGTGATGGTGTTACCGTCGCGGTCAGCGGCGAAGATCCGCAGTGGCCCGCGCCCCGCACCCGATCGCGTGTCGAACGGCGTTAGCTCGAGAATGACGATCCGCCCGAGCAGCGCGGCGCTGGCGGCGGGCGTGCGGATACGGTCGATCGTCCCGGTCGGCAGATGATAGGTAAGGTCGATTGCCCGCGTCAGGCCAAGCCGGGCGAGCGTCTTGGCGACCCCCGGGCCAACGCCCTTGAGCGCCTCGACCTCGGCGAATAGCGGATGAAGGATTTCGGGCCGCATCTCGCCTTCCCTAGCGCCAAGCGGGCCAAGCGCCTACATCGTCCCAACGACCCGCGGCGATTCTCGCCAGCGGGATTTTCGCGCGTGGAGCGAAGGCCAATGGACGATCAGACGCGGGCGCTGAAATGGCGCGCCGGACATCGCGGGACGCGTGAAGCCGACATGATGATCGGTGGGTATTTCGACGCGCACCACGAGCAATGGGGTCCGCCGGAGCGTGAGTGGTTCGGGACTCTCCTCGATGAGCAGGATGTCGACATCATGGCCTGGGCGATCGGAACCCAGCCGGTGCCGGAGCGCTTTCGCGGCACGATGATGGACACGCTCATGCGGCTCGATTTTATCAAGGTGTACAAGTGAACGACGCGCTCTCCCGGATTCTGACGGACGGCGAGCCGCATACCCTTGCTGCTGTACCTACCGGCTATCTCCCGTGGCTCGCCGCCGACCTCGCGCGTGCCGCCGACGGCGCCGGCAAGGGTGGGCGGGCAGTCATACTGGCCGGCGATGAGGCGGCGATGCGCGCCTTGGCCGAGACAGTGCCGGTATTCGCGCCCGAAGTCTCCGTGCTGACGCTGCCGGCGTGGGACTGCCTGCCCTATGACCGCGCCTCCCCTGCACTGCGCGTCATGGCAGAACGGCTGGCGACCCTACAGTTGCTGCAGGTTGCGCGCAAAGGCCCGCAACTGCTTGTGACCACGGCGAATGCTGCCGCGCAGAGGATGCTGACGCCGTTCCGCATCCGGCAACTCACGCGGCAGCTGGCGGAGGGCGAGCGGATCGACCGCGACGCGCTGGTCCGCCTGCTCACCGCCAACGGTTATCAGCGCGCCGACGCGGTCCATGACGCCGGTGATTTCGCCGTGCGTGGGTCGCTGGTCGA
>NZ_JANMWY010000154.1:0-1733 GCF_031380695.1 Sphingomonas sp.
CGACCGCGAGCGCGAGATCGAGCTGTTCCGCGCGCAGGAATATTGGTCGGTCAGTGCCGTGTTCGAAAGTGATGCGACGCTGTTCACCGCGCGGCTGGTCGGGCTCGACGGCAACAAGATCGAGCGGCTGACGATCGGCGACAAGGGCTCGGCCGACGCGGCGAAAGCAGTCGTCGAGGCCGGGCATTTCACCGTCGGATCGGTCGAGACCAAGCCGCTGTCGCGCAACCCGCCGCCGCCGTTTACCACCTCGACCCTGCAGCAAGAGGCAGCGCGCAAGCTCGGCTACGCGGCGAGTCACACCATGCGCCTTGCCCAGTCGCTCTATGAGGACGGGCTGATCACTTACATGCGCACCGACGGGGTGCAGATGGCGGGCGAGGCGATTTCGGCCGCGCGCAAGGCCATCGCCGACCGCTATGACGCCGGTTACGTCCCCGACAAACCGCGTGTCTACACGAGTAAGGCGAAGAATGCACAGGAGGCGCATGAAGCGATCCGGCCGACCGATTTCCGCAAGGATGCGGGCGGATCCGGCGACCATGCCCGGCTCTACGCGCTGATCTTCAACCGCGCGCTGGCCAGCCAGATGGCGTCGGCGCGGCTTGAGCGGACGACGGTCGAGCTGTCGGACGGGGCGGGGCGGGCGACGCTGCGCGCGACCGGGCAGGTCACGCTGTTCCCGGGATTTCTCGCGCTGTACGAAGAAGGCCGCGACGAAAAAGGCGAAGACGAGGACGCGGCGAAAATGCCGTTACTCAAAGCTGGGGATGCCCCCGCGAAACGATCGGTCGACGCGGTCCAGAGTTTCACCCAGCCACCGCCGCGCTTTTCCGAAGCGAGCCTGGTTAAGCGGCTCGAGGAACTCGGGATCGGTCGCCCCTCGACCTATGCCGCGACGCTGCAGACGCTCAAGGACCGGGAGTATGTCCGGCTCGACAAGCAGCGCTTCATTCCCGAGGAAAGCGGGCGGCTGGTCACGGCGTTCCTCGAGCGTTTCTTCGAACGCTATGTGAACTATGATTACACCGCCGAGCTCGAGGACGGGCTCGACGATGTGTCGGGCGGGCGGACCGGCTGGCAAGACCTGCTCGCCGCCTTCTGGAAGGATTTCAAGCCCAAGGCGGGCGAAGTGATGGAACAGAAGCCGAGCGAGGTCACCGCCGCGCTCGACGAGTTCCTCGCGCCGTTCCTGTTCCCGGAAAAGGAAGATGGGTCCGATCCGCGTCTGTGCCCGCTGTGCGGGACCGGGCGGTTGGGACTGCGTGGCGGCAAGTTCGGCGCGTTCGTGGCCTGCTCCAACTATCCCGACTGCAAATATACGCGCCAGTTCGGGCAGGGCGGCGAAGCGGCGGCGAGCGAGGGGCCGACTGAAATCGGCAATGGAATTACGATGAAGAGCGGGCGCTTCGGCGTCTATCTCGAGCGCGGCGAGGGCAAGGACGCCAAGCGCGCGTCGATCCCCAAGGACGTGCCGCAGGACGGGTTGACGCTGGAGATAGCCGAGCAGCTGATGTCGCTGCCGCGCGAGATCGGGGCGCATCCCGAAACGGGGTCGATAATCTCCGCATCGATCGGGCGCTATGGGCCGTACCTGCTGCACGACGGCAAATATGCCCGGCTGTCGTCGACCGCCGAAGTGTTCGAGACCGGCATGAACGCGGCGGTGGCGAAGCTGGCCGATGTGGCCGCGGGCGGCGGGCGGCGGACCGGCGGGCGCGAGCCACTGGCGG
>NZ_JANMWY010000158.1:0-2394 GCF_031380695.1 Sphingomonas sp.
CGCTGATGGCCGGGCTCGACGAGGGCACGGTCGACTTCAAGCCGACCTATAATGGCGAGGAAGAAGAGCCCGAGGTGATGCCCGGGCTGTTCCCCAATTTGCTCGCCAATGGGTCGAGCGGGATCGCGGTGGGGATGGCGACGTCGATCCCGCCGCACAATGTCAGCGAGCTGATCGACGCCGCGATCCACCTGGTCGACAATCCGCTGGCCGAGGACCGGGCGCTGATGGACTTTGTCCACGGGCCGGATTTCCCGACCGGGGGCGTGCTGGTCGACGGGCCGGAGTCGATCGCGCTGGCGTATCGGACGGGGCGGGGGTCGTTCCGGCTGCGGGCGAATATCGAGGTGGTGCGCGAGAAAGGCGGGGGGTGGCATTTGCTGGTCCACGAGATTCCGTATGGCGTGCAGAAGGGCAAGCTGATCGAGGCGATCGCCGGGCTGATCGCCGACAAGAAGCTGCCCATTTTGGCCGACGTGCGCGACGAGAGCGACGAGACATTGCGCGTGGTGCTGGAGCCCCGATCGCGGACGGTCGATCCCGAGCTGTTGCTGACCAGCCTGTACCGGCTGAGCGAGCTGGAGGTGCGGTTCCCGCTCAACCTCAACGTGCTCGACAAGACGCGGACGCCGGGCGTGATGAGCCTGAAGCAGGCGCTGACGGCGTGGCTGGCGCACCAGATCGAGGTGATGGTGCGGCGGGCGACGGTCAGGATCGGCAAGATCGACGACCGGCTGGAGCTGCTCGACGGATTTTTGATCGCGTTCCTCAATTTGGACCGGGTGATCGAGATCATCCGCACCGAGGACGAGCCCAAGCCGGTGATGATCGCCGAGTTCCGCCTTACCGACCGCCAGGCCGAGGCGATCCTCGACATGCGGCTGCGGCGGTTGCGCAAGCTCGAGGAGATGGAGATTTCGCGCGAGCGCCACGCGCTGGCGAAGGAACGCGAGGGGCTGGCGGCGCTGATCGACAGCCCGCTCAAGCAGCGCAACAAGCTCAAGAAGGACCTGGCCGGGGTCAAGGACAAATATGGCGACGCGCGGCGGACGCGGATCGAGGAGGTCGCGGCGGGGGCGGGCAAGGAGCTCGACTGGTCGGCGATGATCGAGAAGGAGCCGATCACGGTGATGCTGTCGCAGCGCGGATGGGTGCGGGCGATGAAGGGCCATGTCGCGCTGGCCGAGCTGGCCGAGCAGAAATGGCGCGAGGGCGACGGGCCGCGGTTCGCCTTCCATGCGCAGACGACCGACCGGCTGCTGCTGCTGGGCGAGGACGGGCGGGCCTATACGCTGAGCGGCGATCGCTTGCCCGGCGGGCGCGGGTTCGGCGAACCGGTGCGGCTGACCGTCGACCTGCCGGCCGAAGTCGAGATAGCGGCGTTCATGGTGGTGCGCGCGGGGATGAAATTGCTGGTCGCATCGTCTGACGGGCGCGGGTTCGTGACGACCGGGGAGGCGGTGCTGGCCGAGACGCGCAAGGGCAAGCAGCTGGTCAACCTGCGCCCCGCGGCGAAGGTGGCGGTGTTGCGGGTGGTGCCGGAGGGGGCGGATTCGGTGGTGGTGATCGGCGAGAGCCGCAAGATGCTGCTGTTCCCGCTAAGCGAGCTGCCCGAGATGGGGCGCGGGGCCGGGGTGCAATTGCAACGCTATCGCGACGGCGGGCTGGGCGATGTGATGGCGCTGAAGATGGCCGACGGGCTGAGCTGGCCGCAGGGCGGGGATAGCGGGCGCGTGCGGACCGAGGGAGATCTGACCCCATGGCGGGCAGTGCGCGGGGCCGGCGGGCGGATGGCGCCGGTTGGGTTCCCGCGGAATGGGAAGTTTGGGGGGTGAGCATCGACGATCTGATCGCGAAATGGCTCGGCAAGGAAGGCGGGGCCGAACGCGCCAATTACCAGATGTTTCTCACCGAACTGACGCAGGCGCTCGGCCTGCCGACGCCCGACCCGAAGGGCAGCGGACTAGGTGAGTATCAATTCGAAGCGCCGGTGAAGTCGCAGGCCGCGCTCGGCACCAAAGGGACCGGCCGGATCGATCTCTACAAGCGCGATCACTTCATCCTGGAAGCAAAGCAGAGCCAGGTGAAGGCTGGCGAAGCGCTGCCCGACGATCCGGGCGAGCCGCCGCCTGTGCCAATCCACGACCTGTTCGGAAATCCGGTCGGTTTCGAGACGCGATCGAAGATCCTGCCGCGCTATGACAAGTTGATGGCCGACGCCCGGATTCAGGCGGAGCGCTATGCGCTGGCCCTGCCGTCTGACCATCGCGCGCCTCCGTTCCAGATCGTTGCCGACCTCGGACGCAGTTTCGAGCTCTACTTCGACTGGTCCGGCAACGGGCGCTGGTTTGCGCCTTTTCCCAATGAGCGCAGCTATCGCATCGGTCTTGGCGA
>NZ_JANMWY010000264.1:0-9548 GCF_031380695.1 Sphingomonas sp.
TCTCGCCGAGTTCCTGAGCGACCGCAGGGTGATCGAAATCCCGCCGATCGCGTGGTGGCCGATTCTCCATGGTATCGTGCTGCGCACCCGGCCCAAGAAAAGCGCGCACGCTTATGCGCAAGTATGGACCGACGAGGGATCGCCGCTGTTCGCGATTACGAAGCGGCAGTCGCTGGCGCTGCAGGCGCGGCTGGGCGACAGTGTGATCGTCGACTTCGCCATGCGCTATGGCAATCCGACGATTGCGGAACGGATCGAGGAGTTGATCGCCAGGGGTTGCACCCGCATCCTCGCCGCGGCGCTCTATCCGCAATATAGCGGGGCGACGACGGCTAGCGCCAACGACGCGATCTTTGCCGCCATTCGAGCGAGGCGCTGGCAGCCGGCGATCCGTACCCTGCCCTCTTATCAGGACGATCCGATCTACATCGACGCGCTGGCCGGCGATCTGGAGCGGCAGATCGCCGCGCTCGATTTCGTGCCGGAGCGGCTGCTGCTCAGTTTCCACGGCATGCCCGAGCGGACATTGTTCATGGGCGACCCCTATCACTGCCATTGCCAGAAGACTGCGCGGCTGGTCGGCGAGCGGCTGTCGATCCCGGTCACGATCAGTTTCCAGTCGCGCTTCGGGCGGGCCAAGTGGCTCGATCCGGCGACCGATGCGATGCTGGCTGGGCTACCTGGGCAGGGCGTCACGAGGCTCGCTATCGCCGCGCCGAGCTTCTCGGCCGATTGTCTCGAAACATTGGAGGAACTGGGGATCAGCGGGCGCGAGACGTTCCTGGCGGCCGGAGGCAAGGAATTCGCGCGGCTCGACTGCCTCAACGATGGCGAGCACGGCATGGCAATGCTGGAAGCGATCGTGCGACGCGAGCTTGCCGGATGGTGGCCCACGGCCTAGCCTGAAAGAAAAGCAGGAGAGAAAGCCATGGGCAGAGTCGCAATTGTAACCGGAGGAACACGCGGCATCGGCGAAGCGATCAGCCTCGCCCTCAAGGACATGGGCTTGTCGGTGGCGGCGACCTATGCCGGCAATGATGAGCGCGCCCGCGAATTCAGTGACCGGACCGGCATTAAATCCTACAAATGGGACGTCGCTGACCATCAGCAGTGCATGGATGGTGTCCGCCAGGTCGAGGCCGATCTCGGCCCGGTCGACGTGCTGGTCAACAATGCCGGAATCACTCGCGACACGACGATGAAGCGGATGGACCATGCCAAGTGGCAGGACGTGATCGACACCAATTTGGGCGGCTGCTTCAACATGGCGAAGGCGGTGTTCGAGGGGATGCAGGGCCGCAACTATGGCCGCATCGTCAACATCGGGTCGATCAACGGCCAGGCCGGGCAATATGGTCAGGTCAATTACGCCGCCGCCAAGTCGGGCATTCACAGCTTTACCAAGGCGCTGGCGCAGGAGGGCGCGCGCAACAACGTTACCGTCAATGCGATCGCGCCGGGCTATATCGACACCGACATGGTTTCCGCAGTGCCCGAGGACGTGCTGGCCAAGATCATCGCCAAGATCCCGGTCAACCGATTGGGCAAGGCGAGCGAAATTGCGCGCGGGGTCGCGTTCCTGGTCGGGGAGGATGCCGGGTTCGTGACCGGGTCGACGCTCAGCATCAACGGTGGCCAGCATATGTATTGAGGTGGCAGGCCCCGCCTATCACCCGCCGGTCAAGCGATCGGTGACCATCGCCGGGCACCAGACCTCGATCAGCCTTGAGCCCGTCTTCTGGCGCGCGCTGGAGACGGAGGCGCGGCGGCATGGGTTGGCAGTCAATGCGCTGGTGGCCAAGATCGACGCCGCCCGGCTGCACGCGCCGCGCCCACCCAACCTGACTTCAGCGCTGCGCCAGTATTTGTTCGGCGGCGGCGGCGATGGCGGCACCGAAGCGCTCGGCGCTGCCGGGCGCACGGTGGAGGAATAAGGCCGGCTCGATCAGTTCGAGCTCCATGATCTGCCACGCGCCACCAGCATCGGCGATCATGTCGACGCGGGCGTAAATGGCGGCGGCGGGCGCGGCGGCAAGTGCCCGATGGGCCAGCTCGATCGCCTCGGGCGGCGCTTCGACGTGTATTTCGGTCCCGCCAAGGCTCGGCTGGACGCGAAAATCGCCGGGCTTCGCGCGCTTCAAGACGGCGTGGCTGAATGCGCCGTTGAAGATCATCAGCGAGAGCTCGCCCTGCCCGACGATGCCTTGTTGAAACGGCTGGATCAGCATGCGGCGACCGGCAACTTCGGCCGGTACCACATCGTTCGGCCCGAGCCGGAAGGTGCCGTCGGCGCCGGCGCTGACCGGCGGCTTAACGACGAGTTCGGTTGCATCAAACCGGACGCGGGCATCGCCGAGGTCGGCGTCAGCGAGCGCATCGACCGCCAGCGTCGGGACGGTGGCGATGCCGCGCTCGGCCAGCTCGGCGAGATAGGCCTTGTCGCTGTTCCAGCGCAACAGCCCGATCGGGTTGACGACCGGCACGCGCGCCGCCTCCAGCCGATCGAGCAGCGCATGCCATTCGGCTTCGCGCGCATGATAACCCCATACGACCAGCGGCAGGACGATATCGACCCCCTGCCCCACGTCCGGGTCGGTCCAGGTCTGGGCGACGACCTCCAGCCCGGCGGCGCTGAGCGCGTCGGCCTGATTTTCCAGCGCCCAGTCATACGCTTCGGGATAGTCCGTCGCCGGGATCAGGACGGCGGCGCGGATCGGGCTAGCGGGCAAGCAATATCCTCGCTTGGCTGGCGATCTGGGAGAGCATCGGCACGCTGACCGCTCCGGCCGCCTTGGCACGCGTGACGAGGCTGCGAAACTGATCGATCCGGGCCTGATTGCGCTCGATCCAGCGCTCGACGCCCGCATCGCTGTCCGCAGCGCGCGATCGTGCGAGGAAGTCGATCCGCAACTGTTCGAAATCACGCGCCAACCCGGACAGGACAAGTCGCTCCCACGGATCGGAGGGGGTGAAGCGGACGAGCTGGTGGAGTGCCCAGTCGAGCCCGAGCGCTTCGCCGATCTGGGCGTAGGCACGAGTGAGGGAGAGCTCGTCGAGATCCTTGCGCGCCGCCAGCGCGGCAATGGCGAACACGCCGTCGAGCTCGTAGAGCCGGATCAGCGCGTCGACGATCGCCGGTTCGGCATTTAAGGCGAGCAACTGCTGGCGGCGGACGGCGGACTCGCCCTTGACCTCGGTTCGAATCAACTTCGAGCGATTGCTGCTGACCTTGTCGAGACCAGACTCGAACAAGGCCACCAGCGCGGACACGTTGGTTTCGCTCCCCGCCGCGCGAAGCACGTCGGCAATATGGGTGCGGATCGATCGCGCGGCGCTGGCAAACAGTTCGATGCGGGCCTGTTCGGGCAGGTCGGCCGCTTCGATCCGGGCCCAAAGTGGGCGCAGGTCGAGGAGTTTCTCGGTGACGAGGAAGGCGCTCGCTACCTGCGCCAGCGAGACGCCTTCTTCCTCGGTCAGGTCGAGCGCCATGCTCGGGCCGAGGCGATTGACCAGCCGGTTGGCAACCTTGGTCGCGACGATTTCGTGGCGCAGGCGGTGCGCGCGGACGGCGGCTCCATGCTTGCGGATCATTGCCCTGGGGAAGGCCGCGAACAGCTCGGCTTCCATGAGCGGATCGTCGGCCAGGTGAAGCGTCTCGGCCGCCGATTGCAGCGCCATCTTCGACATCGACAGCAGGACCGCCAGTTCGGGCCGGGTGAGGCCACGTCCCTCGACCCCGCGACGAAGCAACTCGTCGCTCGCCTCGATCCCCTCGACCTTGCGATCGAGACGGCCCGACGCTTCGAGAATCTCGATCGTGCGGACGAAACCGGGCAGGCCGGCAACGCCGCGAGCCTCGGCGATCGACAACGCCAGGCTTTGCAGTCGGTTGTCCTCGAGCACCAGATCGGCCACGTCGTCGGTCATGCGGGCGAGCAATTTGTTGCGATCGCCTTCTTTAAGCCGGCCCTCGACCATCTCGCGGTTGAGCGGGATCTTGATGTTGACCTCATTGTCCGAGCAATCGACGCCGGCCGAATTGTCGATAAAGTCGGTATTGATCCGTCCGCCCAGCTCGGCGAATTCGATCCGCGCGGCCTGGGTGATGGCGAGGTTGGCACCCTCACCGATGGCGGTGGCGCGGATTTCGCTGGCGTCGACGCGTAGCGTATCATTGGCTGGGTCGCCGACCACGCCATGCGTTTCGGCCGAGGCTTTCACATACGTCCCGATCCCGCCGAACCAGATCAGATCGACGTCGGCCTTCAGGATCGCATTGATCAGACTGGTCGGGTCGGTGTTGCGTTCGGTCAGACCAAGCGCGGCGGCGGCCTGCTTCGTCAGCACGATCGCCTTTTGCGAGCGCGGCACAATCATCGCGCCCTTCGACAGCGCCGTGCGGTCATAATCGTCCCAGCTCGAGCGGGGCAGCGCGAACATCCGCTCGCGTTCGGCCCAGCTCGTCGCGGGATCTGGTTCGGGATCGATGAAGATGTGGCGGTGATCGAAGGCGGCGACCAGTTTCAGTTGCTTCGACAGCAGCATGCCGTTGCCGAAGACGTCGCCCGACATGTCGCCGCAGCCGATGACGCGGATACTCTGGTTTTGGACGTCGGTGCCGAGCTCGCGGAAGTGGCGCTGGACCGAGATCCATGCGCCCTTGGCGGTGATGCCCATCGCCTTGTGGTCATAACCGTTCGACCCGCCGCTGGCGAAGGCGTCGCCCAGCCAGAAGCCGCGTTCGAGCGCGAGGCCGTTGGCGACGTCGGAGAAGGTCGCCGTGCCCTTGTCGGCGGCGACGACGAAATAGGGATCGTCACCGTCGAGCGTGACGACTGCTTCGGGATGGACGATTTTATCGGCGACGATATTATCGGTGACCGACAGCAAGGCGCGGATGAAGATGCGATAGCTTTCGGTGCCCTCCGCTAGCCAGGCGTCGCGGTCGACCGCCGGGCTGGGTAGATGCTTGGGATAGAAGCCGCCCTTGGCACCGGTCGGGACGATCACGGCATTCTTGACCAGCTGCGCCTTCATCAGTCCGAGGATTTCGGTGCGGAAATCATCGCGCCGATCTGACCAGCGCAGACCACCGCGCGCGACCGGTCCGCCGCGCAGGTGGATACCCTCGACGCGCGGCGAATAAACCCAGATCTCGCGCCACGGAATCGGCCGAGGCAAGCCCGGGACGAGGCTGGAATCGAACTTGAACGCCAGCGCTTCGGCGGCAGCCGGGGCGAAAGCGTTGGTGCGCAGCGTGGCGTCGACGACCGCGCGCAGAAGGCGGAGGATGCGATCATCGTCGATTGCGGAGACGGCGTGAAGGGCGTCGTTAAATTCATCGCGCTGACGCTCGACCTTGTCCTTGCGTCCGGCATCGTCGAGCGCGTGGGCGGCGCTGAACAGATCGACCAGTGCGGTCGTCGCCTGCGGAGCGCGGCGAAGTGCGTCGACGACCGTCGCCAAGCCATAGGCAACGCCGGTCTGACGCAAATAGCGGAACCAGGCGCGCAGCCACACCACCGGGCGCGGGTCGAGCCCGGCGAGCAGCACCAGCTGGTTGAAGGCGTCATTCTCCGCTGTTCCGCCGAGCACTGCCGAGATCGCGCCCTCGATCAGTTTGGCACGAGTGAGGATAGCGTCGAGGTCGGTCCCCTGCGGCAGTTCGAGCAGGAAGTCGTGGATCGTGCCGTGCGTTCCGTCGCCAAGCGCGGTCGGCACTTCCTCGAGCACGCGGAAGCCGAAATTCTCGAGCACCGGGACTGCTTCGCTGAGCGCAATCATGCCGCCGAGACGATAGGTCTTGAGCCGCAATTGCCCCGCCGCATCGCCTGACTGACGGGTCAGGCGGACGCCCCGCTGTCCCTGGCCGAGGTCGCCAAGCCGACAAATGTCGACCGCCGCCTCGTGTGCCGGCGTGCGCGAGCGATACTCCTCGGGCATCAGCGGGAGGTAGGTCAGCGCCAGTCGGGTCGCGCGCGACGCGCCGGCACAGGCCGCCAGCGCGGTCTCGACCCCCGGCACCCAGCCGCTGACCATCTCGACCAGTCGCGCGTCGAGTCCGGCGACATCGGGCAATTTCGTCTCCGGCGTGATCGCCAGCGTGTAGCGGATCAGCGCCAAGTCGCCGTCGCCAAGCTCGACCGACCAGCTCGTCACGCTTGTCCCCACCGCCGCTTCGAGCATCTGGCCGATCGCCAGCCGCCGCCGGGTGGTGAGTTCGTCGCGCGGTAACCAGGCGAAGACGAACAGCTGCCGCCGCAACGCTCCGGGCAGGAGCAGCATCGTCGGCCGCGGCCGGTCGGCCAGCGACATAGCGGTCAATGCTGCCTCGCGCACTTCGGCTGGTTCGAGCGAAATCAATAGGTCGTGCGGCAGAGTCGAAATGGCGTGGGCCAGCGCCTTGGCCGCATGGCTGTGCCGAGCGAACCCCAATTCCTGGTCGAGCTGGTCGAGCCATTGGCGAAGCACCGGCACCTGTTCGGCGGGCGAACGCAAGGCGGCGCTGGTCCACAGGCCGGCATGAATCGAAACAACTCCATCGCCGCGCCGGTCGAGCACCACATCGAGCGGTACCCGGCGGTGGACCGGCGAAACCCGGTCGGCCTTGAGGATCTGTACCGGCCACTGGCGCGCCGCAAGATGTTCGATCGCGGCGGCGTCGCCGTCATCCCACAGCGCCAGACTGCGGCGAAGGATGCCTTTGCCATCACAGATGGTGCCTCCGTGGCGCAGCGTGGCGTGACCGAGCAACGTGAAGTGATTGTCGGCCAGCCAGCGAAGCAGCGCCGCCCCCTCATCGTCGACCCCGTCGAGGCTGGCCGCATCGGCGTTCATCCGCTCGGTCATCTCGGGCCAGTCGGCAACCGCCCAACGCACATCGGCCAAGGAGTGGTCGAGGTCGACGCTCAGATCATGGCGCCCTCGCGCATCGGCGCGGTCGAGCTCGATATAGATGACCGACTCCGTCTCTCCAGTGCCAATCGAAAGCAACTTGCCCTTGGCATCACGGGTCGCCTTTATGATCGGATGGAGCAGGCGCTGAACGCCCAGGCCGCGCGCGGAGATGGCGGCGGCGACGCTATCCACCAGGAACGGCATGTCGTCGTTGACGATCGCCAGCTTCATCCGCCGATGGCCCACTTCGCCCCCGCTCGATTCCAGCCGTAATGCGACCTGGCCGGCGCGGCGCACCGAGGCCGTGTCGGCGATAAACTCAGCTGCATCGCGCTGATCGTCGGTCGTGAACCCCGTGACTTCCCCCGGCAGCGCATGGTCGAGCAGCGCCTTGCGCAGCGAGCCGGCGATCGACTCGTCGACGCGGGTCTGGGCAGTCATGGGGCAGGCTCCTCGGGGGTAGGAAGCCGCCGCATATAGACAAGGGATATGGTGCTGGCCAACCCCCGGACCGTGAGTGGCGTGGGCCGTGCCGGCGTCAGGCGGCCTTGCGCACCGCCCGTTCGAGCATCGCCCCGTCGGTCACCAAGCTGACGATTTCATGGACTCCCGCAGCGTTGCGGCGGGTGAGCACCAGCGCAAACTCGGCATTGGTCGGCAGTGCGGCGAGCGATAGGCTGGGGCGCGTCCGGAGCGCGGTACGCGCAATCTCGCCGCGAGCGTCGGGCCGCAGGCCGGGGCGACGGGCCTGTCGTTCGCCGGCAACCAATGCTTTCAATCCGCCCGGTTGGCGCTCGATGAACGCAAGGAAGCCGCCGAAGTCGACCCCGCAGCGCTCGGCAAAGCTGAGCGCGGCGGCAAATTCGGTCAGGCGGGTCTTGTCATAGTCGATGCCGAAGACGAGCTTGACGATCGGCGTCATCGGCGCGCGGGCCTGCGCCTTGACCCCGGCGTCTTCGAGGATCTCGAGATAGTCCTCGTTCGCACGGCGGGCAGCGACCGCGAAGTCATAAGCCATGTCGAGTGCGCGATAGAGGGCGGCGCGGGTGCGCCCATCCTGCTGCTTGCATACTTCGGCGCCGTCGCGCGCCGCGCTCAGCCGGTCGTGAAGGCCGGCATCGGCGTCGAGTACCGGCGACGCAATCGCATCATCATCGTTGAGTGGGCCGTCTTCCCACGCCGGGTGCACTGCATCGATGTCGGGGCTTACTGCGGCGACCGGCAGCGTCTCGGTCAGTTCAAGCGGCTCGGCGTCCATGTCAGGCAGGCCAACTTGTCCCGATGCGTCCTTCCAGTTGATGACGCCATAGATGAAGTCGATGGTATCGCCGTCGGACGAGAACGGCATCAGGATGCCGCGATAGCAGATGCTGTGGCCGATCTGGTTGACGAACTCGGCCTCGAACCCGATCGGCGCGCGATTGGCGATGATTTGCAGATAATGGTCGGTCAGACGCGACAGCAGAGAGCGGCTGGGAACGCCGGCAATCGATCCCACGTCTCCGGTCAGGCCGCACTCCGCGCGAATCGCGGTCCCGATGTAAGGCGTGGCGGGATTGCCGCGACCGGCGGTGAAATCGAGCAGCACGCTGTGCGGCGCGAAATCGGCGACACTTTCGGGCTGGAGGTCCTCGATCGACGGGAAATCGCGACCGCCGAGCAGAGACACCCAATAGTTGTAGGCGCGGACATGCATCCGCCGCTCGTCGCCGCCGATGGCGCTAACGACATCGTCATGGGACGGCGCAGCGGCCGCTTCGTCGGCCTGATAGGCCCCACCTAAACCAAAGCTGTCCACGGCGTGGTCCGCCCCCGAATTGCCTTCAGAACGGAGTGAATCTGAAGGAACATGTTTACGAAACCGTTAATCATTGGCTTGGGGGCGCGAGGTGGGGCTCAAAGCGGCAATGTCTTGCCGGCCGACCGCCACGCTGTTAGGAGCCAGCCCGCTCTTTTGAGCGCCGCCTTAGCTCAGTTGGTAGAGCATCGCATTCGTAATTAGCGGGTCCGCCCAAAATTTACGAACGAAACCAATGGGGTGGCGATTCGAGTTTGAAGTTAGTAGGGCATTAGTAGGGGCGAACGCCGCTTTAGCTCAGTTGGTAGAGCATCGCATTCGTAATGCGGGGGTCACAGGTTCGAGTCCTGTAAGCGGCACCACTAAATGCCTGATTTTGTTGATTTATTCGGCTCGGCCTCCTTCATCGGTCGGAGCAGATCGGCTGCCTCAACCCCGAGCGCTTTCGCTAATCTTCCAAGCGCCCTAACGCTCGGGTTTCGCTTGCCGGCTTCCAGCTCGCTTAAGTAGCTCCTCTTCATTTCAGCTTCCAGGGCGAGCGCCTCTTGGGTCAGGTGCTTTCCCTGCCGGGCCTCGCGAACATTTATCCCAAGGAGGTGGACCAAATCCATTTCGACAGGTGGGGACTAGGCGGCCTTGAAGTCTGTCCCCCAAACGTGACAATGTGCGCGAATGCCGTCGGTTGTTCAAAATCAGCCCGAGATCGATCAATCTGACCATCGCGCTGCTCCGCCAACGAGGGCCACTTCAAACTCGGCGGTAAGCTTTTGAGCGGCGTGGCGTTGATTATCGCTCACCCCGCAATTGTTGATGCACTTCAATCAATTCCGGCTTCTCTCCTCGCGCGCTCGGG
>NZ_JANMWY010000189.1:0-8750 GCF_031380695.1 Sphingomonas sp.
CCCAGTGTCGGCGGGCCGCTTGTTTCCGGGACGCGCACGAGTGCGCCATTGCCAATCGCAGGCGCGTCGTTACACGCCTGTTAACGCGCGAAATCAACGTCCGGAATGGTGTTGTGCTCGTGGAGTGACGCGTAGGGGGGATTCGACATGCCAATCATCAACGGGACCGCAGGCAACGACAGCCTGCTTGGCACGAGCGGCGACGATACGCTCAATGGTCTGGCCGGCAACGACACGCTCAACGGCGGCGGCGGCATCGATCAACTGTTCGGCGGCGATGGTGACGATTTGCTGGTCCTCGCCAATCCCCTGCAACCGGGCACGGGTTTGGACGGCGGCGCCGGAATCGACACGTTGCAGGTGCAACTGGCGGCGGCGGATCCTCTTAATCCTCAATTCAACTTTACTGACCTGACGGTTACCACGCTCGCGTCGATCGAACGGCTTCAGTTTCAGTCAACGCTGGCGACGCCTCAGGACATCGACGTCGCGTTCAGCCAGCTTGGATCCGGCCTGTCCGCGACCGCCGAGGTGATCGGCAGCGCCGGCGACGATCAGCTCGCCATCTTCGCGACCACCTCAGGCACCTACACCATGCCGACCTTCACGCTGACCAACTGGGATAGCCCGACCCAGCCGTTCCAATCGGCCGATATCCTGTTTCTCATCGGATCGGGATCGGGAGGCTTCACGCTCAACGCTTCGGCCAATCACACCGGCTATGAATATGTTTCGGGCGGGTCGGGTAACGATATAGTCAACGGCGGCAACGGGATCGATTACCTCTACGGCGGGTCCGCCGGAGCCGACATCCTCAATGGCGGCGGCGGCGACGATGTGTTGCGAGCGTATAACATCCGCTTGTCGAATGGGGCGTGGACGACCCGCACCTTCTCCGGAACTCAGTATAATGGCGGCAGTGGCTTCGACTATCTATCGGCGACCGGACTGGTCAATTTCCAAGGCACGGTCAGCTCGATCGAGGGGATCAACCTCAACGCCGGAACCGACCCCACCGGGTTTGACGCGACCACGCTCATCCTGGGCGGATCGACCGTCGCCGCGCTGCCGTCCAACCTGTTCCTTCGCGGCACCGGGTCGCTGGTCGTCAATCTCAGCCCGGGCGACGCGTTGAACGGCTCTGCCTACACGTTCGACAGCAATGCCCATGTCCAGGTGTCGATCAATGGATCGACCGCCAGCGACACGATTACCGGCACGATCGGCAACGATATCATCAGCGGCGGCGACTCCGACGATACACTTAACGGCGGCGCGGGCGACGACATCCTCGAAGGCGGGCTCGGCAACGACACCTACAATGGCGGCGCCGGGTTCGATACGGTCACCTACGCCAACGCGAGCGGACCGATTACGCTCGATATGTTTAACCGGGTTACGGGCGCGGCCGGTTCGGAATCGCTCGGCATCTCGATCGAACAGATCATCGGGTCATCGTTCGACGACAATTTGCGCGCGGGGATCGGTACCACCCGGGTTGACGGCGGCGCCGGTAACGACGCCGTCACCGGTGACGCGGGAAACGACACGCTGATCGGCGGGGCCGGCGACGATCTTCTCGCGGAGGGATTTTATCAGGGTCCCCAAACCAACGATGTGTTCGATGGCGGGGTCGGCAACGATACCCTGACGATGCTCTATGCGCCGAGCGGACTGACCATTGACCTGCGCATTGCGGGCCCGCAGAACACCGGCGGCGGCGGGACGGACACGCTCATCCGCATCGAAAATTTCACCGGGTCGCTCTACAACGATACCATCACCGGTGATGGTGGCGCGAACATCCTCAATGGCTATGCGGGCAACGACACCCTTAATGGCGTCGGCGGCAATGACACGCTCTACGGCGAGGACGGCAATGACCAGCTGGCCGGCGGGGCGGGGATCGACACACTCGTCGGCGGTCTCGGCGCCGACACTTTTCTCGACACGATCGCCGGTCTCAACGGCGACCATATCGCCGACATGGGCGCCGGCGACCGCATCGTCCTCGCCGACGCCAGCATCACGAATTTCGCCTATTCGCTGACCGGCAACACGCTGACGTTCACCGGCGGATCGCTGATCCTCGACGTCGTCCCGACCGGTCACCTGCGCGCCCAGGGTCTCGCCATCGGCGGCGTGGAATTGACGTTCACCACCGGGCCGCTGCACCCCGCCGCCAATGATTTCAACGGCGACGGCCACAGCGACATCCTGTGGCGCAACGACAATGGTCAGCTGCAGGATTGGCTGAGCACGGCGAACGGTTCGCTGAGCTATAACGCCGCCGGTGGGACCACTTCGGTGCCGACCGAGTGGAAAGTCGCGGGCACCGCCGACTTCAACGGAGACGGCCGCGCCGACATCTTGTGGCGCAACGACGCCGGGACCGTCGGCGACTGGCTTGGCCAGGCCAATGGCGGGTTCGCGATCACGTCCCTGCTGATCGGCGTACCGACCGCTTGGAAAGTTGCCGGCACCGGCGACTTCAACGGCGACGGTTTCGCCGACATCTTGTGGCGCAACGACAACGGCGTGTTCGGTGACTGGTTCGGCCGAGCCGATGGCGGCTTCACGATCAATGCCGGCCTTCAGACCCCGGTCCCGACCGACTGGAAGATCGCCGCGATCGGCGATTTCAACGGTGACGGGCGTGACGACATTTTGTGGCGCAACGACAACGGCGCGATCGGCAGCTGGTCGGGAGACTCCACCGGCGGCTTTGCTTACAACCCGGCGGGCGGAGTCATCCCGGTTCCGAACGAATGGCACATCGAAGGGGTCGGCGACTTCAACGGCGACGGCCGTGACGACATCTTATGGCGTAGTGACGGCGGCGTCATCAGCACCTGGTCGAGTGCCGCCAACGGCAGCTACAGTTACACCGCCGCCTTCGGCCTCACCGGCGTGCCCAACGATTGGCAGATCGTGGCGATCGGCGATTACAATGGCGACTCTCGCGACGACATCATGTGGCGCAACAGCAGCGGCACCATCAGCAGTTGGCTCGGCCAGCCCGACGGCACCATCGCCTTCAACACCGCTGCCGGCTTCGTCACGCAGGCCACGACATGGCACGTCGCCCCGCCCGAACTGATCGTTTAGTCAGGCCCCGCGATAGTGCCACATTAACAGCGGTCGCTGCAGCGCCAGCCCGACCACGAACCCGCCGATATGCGCCGGCGTTGCCAGCAACGTCCCCTGCGCGCCCATCAGATAACCGAAACCCAGCTGGATCACGATCCACGCCGCCAGCAGCCATGCGACATTGATCCAGCGGTTGAGCGTGCGCGACTTCACGATCGCTTTCTGCTGGCCATAGCTCAGCGCGAACGCCCCGATCAGCGCGCTAATTGCCCCGCTCGCCCCGATCACCGGGTTCAGACCGTGCGGCTCGACCACATATTGCGCTCCGGCAGCAACGTAAGCGCCGACGCCATACAGGATCAGCACCGCCCGCCACCCCAGCACCCGCTCGACCGCCAAGCCGCACCACAGCAGCATGATCAGATTGCCTGCAAGATGCAGGAAGCTGCCGTGGATCAGGGTCGAACTAAGCGGTGTCAGCACCACCGGCATCGCGCCTGCGGCCCACGCCGTCTGGCCGATCCGCCCCGGGATGAACCCGAACAGGGTCGCCGCGACCTCGACTCGGTTGAGCGCGAGCGGGATCAGCGACAGCAGGGTCGTCCCCGCCGCGATCATGCCCGTCGCGGTGCGCAGCGGATGCGGCGCGTCCATGTCGGTCAGACGAACTCGACCTGCGCGATTTCATAATAGCGTTCGCCGGCCGGAGTCGTCACTTCGACCTCCTCGCCCTTGCTCCGCCCGATCAGCGCCCGACCGAGCGGCGAGTTGTACGAGATGCGGCCCTCGGTCGCATTGGCCTCGACCTTGCCGACCAGCTGGTAGCGGACCTTCTTGTCGTCCTCGTCGACCAGGGTCACGGTCGCACCGAACACTACCTTGTCGCCCGACAGCGTCGTCGGGTCGATCACCATCGCCCGGCTCAGCTGGTCTTCCATGTCGGCGATCATCGCCTCGACCTGGCCCTGGCGCTCCTTGGCGGCATGATATTCGGCATTTTCCGACAGATCGCCGTGGGCGCGCGCGGTCTCGATCGCCTCGATGATCGAGGGACGCTCGAATTTCTTGAGCTGCCGCAGTTCGGTTTCCAGCTTGAGGTGGCCCTCGGCCAGCATCGGCACCTTGTCGCTCGCCATGAGCATAACCCCTTATAATTCCGCCAAACGACTGACTAGCGCCAACCCGGGGGCGGCGCTCGTGTCGTCCGGGATGTCGGAAGATTCCTAGCGTTCGGAAGCGGAATAATAGGACTGAAGCGAGCGAACTTCAAGCGCATGCCCGCGCAACGCCCCGATCGCCCGCGCCACCGCCAGGCTCGCCGCGGCCGTGGTGAAGTAGGGCACCTTGCGATGCAGCGCCGTATTGCGGATCGCCTGACTGTCCTTCATCGACTGCCACCCCTCGGTCGTGTTGAACACGATCTGCACCGCGCCGTCGGTCAGCCGGTCGACGATATGCGGCCGTCCCTGCGCCACCTTGTTGACCGTCTCGACCGCGATGCCCTCGGCGCGCAGCACCTCGGCGGTGCCGTGCGTCGCGATCAGGTGGAACCCCAACTCGGCCATCTTGCGCGCCGCCGGTATGATATGCGCCTTGTCGGCATCCTTGACCGAGATGAACACCGTCCCGCCATCGGGCAGAACGACCCCGCCGCCAAGCTGCGACTTGGCGAAAGCGATGTCGAAATCATCACTGATTCCCATGACTTCGCCGGTGCTCTTCATTTCCGGTCCCAATACCGGGTCGGTTCCCGAGAAGCGCGCGAAGGGGAACACCGACTCCTTGATCGCGATATGCTTGATGTCGCGCCGGATCGGCAGGCTGGCGGACAGCGGCTCGCCGGCCATCACCCCGGCCGCGATCTTGGCGATCGGCCGTCCGATCGCCTTGGCGACGAACGGCACCGTGCGGCTGGCGCGCGGATTGACCTCGATGATGTACACCAGCTCGTCCTTGACGGCGTACTGGACGTTCATCAGTCCCTTGACCTTGAGCGCCAGCGCCAGCTCGCGCGTCTGCCGCTCGATCTCCGCCAGCACCCCTGCGGACAGGCTGTAGGGCGGGATCGAGCTGGCGCTGTCGCCCGAATGGACCCCGGCCTCCTCGATATGCTGCAGGATGCCGGTGACGGCGACGTCGCTCCCGTCGCAGATCGCGTCGACATCGACCTCGATCGCGTCCCTCAGATAACGGTCGATCAGCACCGGCGACGTCCCCGACACCTGCACAGCGGTGGCGATATAATGGTCGAGCTGCTCGGGGCCGTCGATCACCTCCATCGCCCGCCCGCCGAGCACATAGCTCGGCCGCAGCAGCACCGGATAGCCGATCCGCTTCGCGATCTGGACCGCCTCGTCGCGGTTGCGCGCAAGGCCGTTCTCGGGCTGCCGCAGCCCCAGCCGGTTGACCAGCGCCGCGAACCGCTCGCGATCCTCGGCCAGGTCGATGCTGTCGGGCGACGTCCCCAGGATCGGCACCCCGGCCGCCTGCAGCCCGGCCGCCAGCTTCAACGGCGTCTGTCCGCCAAGCTGCACGATCACGCCCAGCAACTCGCCGCGCGTCTGCTCGCGCCGGACGACCGACAGCACATCCTCCTCGGTCAGCGGCTCGAAATAGAGCCGGTCCGACGTCTCCGGGTCGGTCGACACCGTCTCCGGGTTGCAGTTGATCATGATCGTCTCGAGCCCGAGATCGCGCAGCGCGAACGCGGCGTGGCAGCAGCAATAATCGAATTCGATCCCCTGGCCGATGCGGTTCGGCCCACCGCCCAGGATGATCACCTTGCGCCGGTCCGACACCTCCGCCTCGTCCTCCGGCTCGCCAAACAGGGGCGCTTCGTAGGTCGAGTAGAGATAGGGCGTCGACGCATCGAATTCCGCGGCGCAACTGTCGATCCGCTTGAAAACCGGGAACACGCCCAATTTCTCGCGCAGCCACGCTACTTCCTGTGCCGTCACCCCGCCGGTCAAATGGCGCAGCGCGTCGTGGACGATCCCCGCCCCGCCTGCCGCCGACTCGCTCGCCTCGCGCTCAACCCCCGCCGATCGCAGCGCCAGTTGCGCCAGCCGCGCATCCGAAAAGCCCATCGCCTTGAGCCGCCGCAGCCCCGCCGCCTCCTGCGGCAGGCCTTTCGCCCGCACCTTTTCTTCGGCGGCAACAATCTCTGCCAACCGCTCGATAAACCACGGATCGAAGCCCGAGATCGCGCAGATCCGCTCGACCGTGAAGCCGTGCCGCAACGCCTCGCCCGCGACCAGCAACCGGTCGGGCGTGGGGCGGGCGAGCGCATTGGCAATCTCGTCGGCGCTGGCCTGTTCCAGCTCGCGCACCCGGTCGAGCCCGCACAGCCCCGTCTCCAGCCCGCGCAGCGCCTTCTGCAGGCTCTCCGCGAACGACCGCCCGATCGCCATCACCTCGCCGACCGACTTCATCGCCGTCGACAGCAGAGGCGGCGACCCGGGAAACTTCTCGAAGGTGAAGCGCGGTATTTTCGTGACGACATAATCGATCGTCGGTTCGAAGCTCGCCGGCATCGCCCCGCCGGTGATGTCGTTGGCGATTTCGTCGAGCGTGTAGCCGACCGCCAGTTTCGCCGCGACCTTGGCGATCGGGAACCCCGTCGCCTTCGACGCCAGCGCCGACGAGCGCGACACGCGCGGGTTCATCTCGATCACCAGCATCCGTCCGGTCTTCGGATCGACTGCGAACTGGACGTTCGAACCGCCTGTTTCGACGCCGATTTCACGCAGCACCGCGATGCTGGCCGAGCGCATCCGCTGATATTCCTTGTCGGTCAGCGTCAGCGCCGGGGCGACCGTGATGCTGTCCCCGGTGTGGACCCCCATCGGGTCGATATTCTCGATCGAGCAGATGATGACGCAATTGTCGGCGCGGTCGCGCACGACTTCCATCTCATATTCCTTCCACCCGACGACGCTCTCGTCGATCAGCACTACGGTGGTCGGCGACGCTTCCAGCCCCGACCGCACGAAATGCTCATATTCCTCGCGGTTGTAGGCAATCCCGCCGCCCGTCCCGCCGAGGGTAAAACTCGGCCGGATGACGGCCGGCAACCCGATTTCGGCCAGCGCCCCGGCGGCCTCCTCCCAGCTGTGGACGATCGCCGAGCGCGGGCTTTCCAGCCCGATGCGGTCCATCGCGTCGCGGAATTTCTGGCGGTCCTCGGCCTTTTCGATCGCTTCGGCATTCGCCC
Organism: Sphingomonas sp.; assembly: GCF_031380695.1. Lineage (GTDB taxonomy): Bacteria > Pseudomonadota > Alphaproteobacteria > Sphingomonadales > Sphingomonadaceae > Sphingomicrobium. The sequence continues at coordinate 7,304 of NZ_JANMWY010000189.1, forward strand.
CGATCAACTCGACCCCGAACCGTTCAAGCGTGCCGTCCTTGGCCAGCGCCAGCGCTGTATTGAGCGCCGTCTGCCCGCCCATCGTCGGCAGCAGCGCGTCCGGCCGCTCCAGCTCGATGATCTTCGCCACCACCTCGGGCGTGATCGGCTCGATATAGGTCGCGCCCCCGTCCCCTTCCCCACCCACCATGTCGGGATCGGTCATGATCGTCGCCGGGTTCGAATTGACGACGATGACGCGATAGCCCTCGGCCTTGAGCGCCTTGACCGCCTGGCTCCCGGAGTAATCAAACTCCGCCGCCTGGCCGATGACGATCGGCCCGGCGCCGATGATGAGGATGGAAGAAATGTCGGTGCGGCGGGGCATGGTCTTCGGCAATCCAATTGACGGAGTGTTAGCTTACAGCTAATAGAGCGTTGTGAAAGTCGAGCTTGATCGTGATGCCACGAAGACGCTGTCGCGCCTTCCGGTCAATGTTGGCGATCTCATCGAGACCAAGATCGAGCAACTGGCGCGCGACCCCGACAGCTTGCGCAACAATGTGACGCGGCTGAGCGGGACGGAAAACTCGCGGCTGCGGATCGGCGACTGGCGCGTGATCTTCCGCGTCGACGGCGATACCCTGCGGATACTCCGCATTGCGTCGCGAGGCAGCATCTATGAGTGAAGGAGTGCAATCATGAGCGAGTTGCAGACCATCAATACCGGCGGCGCGGACGAACTCGTCATCCTGCCGCGCGCGACCTACGACCGGCTGATCGCCGACCTTGAGGATGCGCAGGACATCGCGAGCTCCCACGCGTTCGCAGCGCGCGAAGCCGCGGGCGAGGTCGAATGGGTGCCGTGGGAAGTGGTCAAGAGACTGCGGCGCGAGCACCCGCTGACCGTCTGGCGCGAGCATCGCGGCTTTACCCAGCGCGGCTTGGCGGCGAAGGTATCCATGACGCCGGCGCAATTGTCCGAGATCGAGGCGGGCAAGAAAACCGGGTCGGTCGCCACGCTGCGCAAGCTCGCCAACGCGCTTGGCGTGACCGTCGACGATCTGCTGGTGTCCGAGGCGGAGCGCTGATCCGGCAGGGTTGCGACAAAGCATCACTGGCCCGCCCTCGTGACCGCTTCGATGACGGTCAGCCGTAGGTGCCGCGCCCGCGCCCATTGATAGGCGCAGACCCGCTCGGCCGGCGACGGCGCGACGCGATAAACGAACAGCATTTTCTTAAAGTCCGCCTCTTGCACCAGCTCCCCCGCCGCCAGCCCGCAGCGCGAGCCGACGCTGTTGAGCTCGGCCTCGGAATAAAGGCGCGGGGTGGCGCAGCCGGTGAGGAGGGTGATGGCACCGAGGATTGGGATGAAAGAGGTGTCAGTGCGGCGGGGCATTAAACGAATAGTCCCATGATTGAGACAAAGAGTGATGCGATTCCTGCAATGGAATTTGCCCTATTTAGC
>NZ_JANMWY010000203.1:0-3172 GCF_031380695.1 Sphingomonas sp.
CAGGTGGTCATATTCGCCCTCGACCACGGCCTTGAAGCTGCGGACGGTGTCTTCGACCTGGACGAACTTGCCGGGGATGCCGGTGAACACTTCGGCGACGTGGAATGGCTGCGACAGGAAGCGCTGGATCTTGCGCGCGCGGGCGACGACCAGCTTATCCTCTTCGCTAAGTTCATCCATGCCGAGGATGGCAATGATGTCCTGAAGGCTCTTGTACTTCTGCAAGGTTTCCTGGACCCGGCGCGCCGTGTCGTAATGCTCCTGGCCGACGACGGCGACGGTCAGCACGCGCGACGTCGAATCGAGCGGATCGACTGCCGGGTAGATGCCCAGCTCCGAAATCGCGCGGTTGAGCGTGGTCGTCGCGTCCAAATGGGCGAACGACGCGGCCGGGGCCGGATCGGTGAGATCGTCGGCGGGGACGTAGATCGCCTGGACCGAGGTGATCGAGCCCTTGTTGGTCGAGGTGATCCGCTCCTGCAGCTGGCCCATGTCGGTCGCCAGCGTCGGCTGATAGCCCACCGCCGACGGGATGCGACCGAGCAGCGCCGACACTTCCGAGCCCGCCTGAGTGAAGCGGAAGATGTTGTCGATGAAGAACAGCACGTCCTGGCCTTCGACGTCGCGGAAATATTCGGCCTGGGTCAGGCCCGACAGAGCGACGCGGGCGCGCGCGCCCGGCGGCTCGTTCATCTGGCCGAACACCAGCGCTACCTTCGATCCTTCGGGGGTCGGGTTGCCGTCGGCGTCCTTGGCGATGACGCCGGCGTCGAGGAACTCGTGGTAGAGATCATTGCCCTCGCGGGTGCGCTCGCCGACGCCGGCGAAGACGGACACGCCGCCGTGGCCCTTGGCGATGTTGTTGATCAGCTCCTGAATCAGCACGGTCTTGCCGACGCCGGCGCCGCCGAACAGGCCGATCTTGCCGCCGCGGGCATAGGGCGCGAGCAGGTCGATGACCTTGATCCCGGTGACGAGGATCGCGGCGTCGGTCGACTGGTCGACGAACAGCGGCGCCTCGGCATGGATCGGCGAGAACAGGTCCGAGCCGATCGGTCCGCGCTCGTCGATCGGCTCGCCGATGACGTTCATGATGCGGCCGAGCGTCTTGGGACCGACTGGCACTCGGATCTGCGAGCCGAGATCGGTCACGGCCTGGCCGCGGGTCAGCCCCTCGGTCGCGTCCATGGCGATGGTCCGGACGATATTCTCGCCGAGATGCTGGGCAACCTCGAGGACGAGGCGATTGCCATTATTGTCGGTCTCGAGCGCGCCGAGGATTGGCGGCAGCTCGCCATCGAACGCAACGTCGACGACCGCGCCGATGACCTGCGCGATGCGCCCTACGAGGTTGCTCCTGACGGTCGGGTTGAGGGTGGTTGCGGCGGTGGCCATGTCGATTTCCTTGGCTTGCGTGCGGATTAGAGCGCTTCGGCGCCCGAGATGATTTCAACGAGTTCGGTCGTGATCGCGGCTTGGCGCTGGCGGTTGTACTTGATCGACAGCTTGTTGATCATGTCGCCGGCGTTGCGCGTGGCATTGTCCATCGCGGTCATCTGCGAGCCATAGAAGCCAGCGGCATTCTCGAGCAGCGCGCGGTAAATCTGGATGGTGATGTTGCGCGGCAGCAGCGCGGCGAGGATGGTCTCCTCGTCGGGCTCATATTCGGGCGGAGCGCTCTGCGCGGCGGTCTTGGGCGTGGCCGAGACCGACGGCTTGACCGGGATGATCTGGTCGACCGTCGGCTCCTGCAGCAGGGTCGATTTGAAATTGGCGTAGGCGAGGTGGACGACGTCGATGCCGTTCGCGCCGTAGCGGGCGATGAGGTCGTCGGCGATCGCCTGCGCGTCGCTATAGCCCGGTGTCTTCATCGCGCTGGTGTCGTGCTGGTGGACGATGCCGTTGGGATAGAATCGGGCGATGACCGGGCGACCCTTGCGGCCGACGATGTAGAACAGGACGGTCTTGCCGGCGGCTTCGAGCTCCTCGGCCTTGCGGCGCGCGGCGCGGACGATATTGCTGTTGAACGCGCCGGCCAGCCCGCGATCGCCGGTGGCGAGCACGATCAGGTGGGTCTGGTCCTTGCCGGTGCCGGCGAGGAGCTTGGGGCTCTGCGGCCCGACCGTCACGCCCTCGGCAAGGCTCGCGACGACGGCGGCGAGGCGGGTCGCATAAGGACGACCGGCCTCGGCGTTGGACTGGGCACGACGCAACTTCGCCGCGGCGACCATCTTCATCGCCTTGGTGATCTTCTGCGTCGACTTGACCGAGCCGATGCGGAGCTTGAGGGTCTTGAGACTGGCCATTCAAATCCTGCCTTCGTCATTCCCGCGAAAGCGGGAACCTAGCCAAAACAAAAACTGGGTGCCCGCTTTCGCGGGGATGACGATTGAAAAACTACGCGAACTGCTTGCCGAAGGTGGCGAGCGCGTCCTTGAGCTTGCCCGCCGTCTCGTCGTCGAGTGCCTTCGTGTCGCGGATCTTGCCGAGGATGTCGGCATGGTCCGAGCGGAGATAGCTCAGCAGCTGCGCTTCATAGCGGGTGATGTCGGCGGTCGGGACCGTGTCGACGAAGCCCTGCGTACCGGCGAAGATCGAGGCGACCTGCTCCTCGACCGGCATCGGCTGAAACTGCGGCTGCTTGAGCAGCTCGGTCAGGCGGGCGCCGCGCGCCAGCAGCTTCTGGGTCGACGCGTCGAGGTCGGAACCGAACTGCGCGAACGCCGCCATTTCGCGATACTGCGCCAGCTCCAGCTTGATCGAGCCCGAGACCTTCTTCATCGCCTTGGTCTGCGCGGCGGAACCGACGCGCGAGACGCTGAGGCCGACGTTGATGGCCGGGCGGACGCCCTGGTAGAACAGGTCAGTCTCGAGGAAGATCTGGCCGTCGGTGATCGAAATCACGTTGGTCGGGATATAGGCCGACACGTCGCCAGCCTGCGTCTCGATGATCGGCAGTGCGGTCAGCGAGCCCGAGCCATTGTCGGCATTCATCTTGGCGGCACGCTCGAGCAGGCGAGAGTGGAGGTAGAAGACGTCGCCGGGATAGGCCTCGCGGCCCGGCGGGCGGCGCAGCAGCAGCGACATCTGGCGATAGGCGACGGCCTGCTTCGACAGATCGTCATAGACGATGACCGCGTGCATGCCGTTGTCGCGGAAAAACTCGCCCATC
>NZ_JANMWY010000210.1:0-33937 GCF_031380695.1 Sphingomonas sp.
CGACCGCCCGTCGCCATTGAAATCGCCGACACCGACGACCTTCCAGTCGATCGGCACGCCGATCAGCGCGGAGTTATTGATGTCGAAATTGCCGCTCGCGTTACCGAGCCAGTCACCGAGCGCGCCGCTATCGTTCCGCCACAAGATGTCGCTGCGTCCATCACCGTTGAAGTCGCCCGTCGCCGTGATGTGCCAGTCGTTCGGGATATTCTTAAGCGGCACCGCGCTATTCACCGCGAAATAGCCGTTCGGATCGCCAAGCCAATTGCCGAGCGATCCATCGCTGTTGCGCCACAATATGTCGCTGCGGCCATCGCCGTTGAAATCACCGGTCCCCACGACGCGCCACGCGGCGGGTACGGCGAACAGCTGCACATTGATCGTGAAGCCGCCAGCACTGCCGAACCAGTCGCCGAGCGTGCCGTCGATGTTGCGCCACAATATGTCGCTCCGCCCGTCGCCGTTGAAGTCGTTCGCGGCTCCATGGGCGACGCGCAGCTCGACCCCACCGCCGGGCGCGGCCGACGCGACCAAAGGTGCGGCCAGCGCGTTCGCCAGCGTCAGCGATCCACCGCTGTAAGAAAGCGTCGGACCTGTCAGCGAAAAGGCGAAACTCGCCGGGTTCGCGTCGCTGAACACGATCCGGTCGCCTACCGCGAAGTCGAGGATAGTGTCGCCCGCATGCCCCGCCGCCGTGTCGCGATAAAGGTCCGCCCCCGCCCCGCCGCTGAGCACGTCCGCACCGCCACCGCCGGTTAGGACATCGTTCCCGCCAAACCCGCGCAGCACGTCCGCTCCCACACCGCCCACCAGCACATCCTCCCCCTCGCCGCCGAACAGGATCGGCACGTCCGGCGCGGCGATCGGTGGCGGCGCGGCCGGCGGCGCGGGAGCGGTCGGCGCAGCGGGGATGACAATGCCGGCAATCGCGGCGGCATCGAACGTGAACAGCGCCGGGGCGATCGCCGCCACCTGCTGCCCCCGCAGCAGCAGCACATCCCCCGCCGCGAACGTCACCGCCACATCGGCGCCCTGCTGGACGATGCTGGCCCAGCCAGAATAGCCGCGCACGACGATGCGGTCACCCGCCGCCGGATTGAAGTCGGTGACGATGTCCGCCCCATAGCCCGCCTCGAACCGGAACAGGTCGGCCCCGGCCCCGCCAGTCAGCACGTCGCTGCCCGCCCCGCCGGACACAAGATCGTCCCCCGTCCCGCCGTCGATCGTCTGGTCCCCGGTCCCGGCCAGCAACACATCGTCGCCCGCCCCGCCCGACAGCGAACCGACCAGCACGCCCTGCCGCCCGTCGTACACATCAGCTCCGGCGTGAAGGCTGACATTGCCCATGATCGACCCGGAGTTGATCAGCACCACCCGCTGCACGTCGGCGCTGTCGCCGCTGCGCAGGTCAATGTCGCCGATCAGCGACCCGCTGTTGAAGATCGACAGGGTCGACTGGTCGTAGCCGGGGATCAGGTCGGCACGGCGCAGGGCATAATCGGCGCGGATCGCGCCGCTGTTCCACAACGACGCGCTGCCAGACCAGTCGAGCGCAATCCCGGCACTATCGCGGGCCAATGTGTCATCCGCGACGATGATTGAACCAGCGTTGACGATGACGCTCGGCGACACAGCCGCGAACGACCCTGCCTTCCACTCGATCCCGACGCTGGCCGTCCCGCCGTGAACGCTGATTGCACCGCTGTTGACGATCGACCCGGCACTACGGCCGGTCCCGAGGGACTGGCCGATGCCAACCGCGCGCGTCGCCGCATCCACCGCGATCGTCCCGCCGTTGACGACGACCCCCGACAAGGCGGTGGCATCGATCAGCCCGGTCACGCGCCCGGCGATGTTCGTCACGCGAATTGTCCCGTCGTTCCACACGCCGCTCAGGCCGCGCGTCCCAAACAGGTCGATGGCATTGCCGTCGACCGTTAGCGCCGCCCCAAAGCGGTTGACCAGCTCCGCCGCCGGATTAAACTGCGACAGACCATTGCCGACCCCGGCAAAGCTGTCGCGAGCGCCCGAATCCGATACCGCGATCGCGCCCGCATTGAACAGCTGCGGCGTCACCCCGGTCGAGCTCAGCAACAGCCCGGCGTCATGCGCGATACCGGCGAAACTGGCCGCCTCCGCATCGGCGATCGCGACCGTCGTTCCCGCCGGAAAGGCGATCTGCTCATCCACCACCAGCATCGCTGGCTGAGCAATCGTCACCGGCGTGTCAAGCAACGCCGCCGCAAACGTCAGCCCGGCCTGGACCGTCGTCAGCTGCGTGGCGGCAAAGCGGATGCTGCCCCCGCCCGCCAGCGTCAGCACCACGTCCGGCCCACTTTGGACCAGCGACTGGGCCGCGGCAAAGCCATAGACTCGCACCCGGTCGCCGTTGGCGAAATCGGTGATGGTGTCGGCCCCGTCGCCCGCCTGATATTGGAATAGGTCGTTACCTGCGCCGCCGCTGAGCAGGTCCGCCCCGCTATCGCCGCGAAGGACGTCGTTGCCGACGCCGCCTTCGATCCGGTCGTCACCGCTCAGCCCGCGCAGACTGTCCGCCTGACCGCTCCCGATCAGCACATCGTCGAACCGCGACCCGACCAGCGCCTCGATGCCGAGCAGCCGGTCCCACCCAGCGCCATCGAACCCGGTGCCGGCGGCGAGGTCGGCGAGCACCCGGCTCGGCGATTCCGCATAGGAGGCGGTGTCATAGCCCGCGCTGCCATCAATCCGGTCGCTGCCCCAGCCGCCGTCGAGCATATCGTCGCCACCGCCCCCCACGATCTGATCGTCGCCAGTGTCGCCGAACAATGTGTCGGCAAATGATCCGCCGGTCAGCTGGTCGCTGCCCGGCCCGCCTTCGACGCTGCCATCGTGGCGGCCGCTGCCGCCGGCATATTGGTCATTGCCCTCGCCCAGGAGGGTCCGCCCGTTCATCGCCCCGCTGTTGATGACGACGTCCGCGCCAAGGCCCAGCCGGACGTCGCCCAGAATCGTCCCGCTGTTACGGATCGTATCGGCGATCGCCCCCGGTGCCGTCGCATCCGATACCATGATCGCGACGTCGGCCTCGATCATTCCGCTATTGACGATCTCGTTGCCGCCGCCGCCCAGCGCGCTCGTTTCGCCGAGGAAGAGGCCCACGCTGGCATGGGTCGAGGCAAGGCCGGTCGTCACCCTGATCGTGCCGCTGTTGGCGAAGCTCGTGCCCGTCGCGCTATCCCAGTGCACCCCTTCGCCGAACACGCCGCCCTGGACGATGATAGTGCCGCGATTGTCGAACGGGCTCGACACCCGGCCGAACAGCCCGACCGCATTGAACGGACTGGTGACGGTGACGCTGCCCTGGTTGAGGAAGGACGCGACTCCCGCGCTCCACGCTCCAAAAGCATCGCCAGACGAGGCACGGACGGAGAAGACGCCGTCGTTGCGGAAACCGATCGCAAGCTGCGGTTCGAACAGGCCGGTGGTGAACCCGCTCGACATGTCGCCGCCGCCGTCGGTCCAGCGGTTGTCGATCGAAAAGGAAGCGCCCGCCGCGTTGAAGAACTGCGCCTGCGCACTCGTCGCCGAAGTCCGCGCCACGGCGAGCCCGTGCAGCCGTCCGGCCGTCGTCGCGCTCAGGATCGCGGAAATGCTGCCAAGGTTGGTGAACCGCGCCGTGCCGCTGCTGCTATCATAGACGTACAGCGGCCGGTCGGGATCGCCGGGCTGGCCGACCGCATAGAGGTCCGGGTCGATGACGCTGACCAACATGCCGCTGCCGATCGTCAGGTCGCTCAGTACGAACCGCGTCGATGGCATGACACTTCCCGTGACGCACTGGCGGGACGCACCGGCGTCCGCCGCCCCGGTCCCTCAACGCAGCATCGCGCCCGGCGCGTGCCGGGCGCGATGCAAGCATTGGTAACCGACCCAAGGCCCGCCGCGATGAGGCCCTCTGGACCTCGATGCTCAGGCGGCCATTGTTAACAGCATGTCAGCGCGCCGCAATGGTACGTTTCGGACTACCCCTGCGACAATGAAGGAGTTTGGTGCGGTCATTTGCACCTTGAGCGCGCGCCACCGCTCTGCTTGAACCCGATCGTGAGCCGAACCTGGTCCTTTGCCATCGATCGCGGTGGCACCTTTACCGACGTTGTCGCCCAAAGTTCCGATGGACTGCAGCGCGCTGCCAAGCTGCTGTCGGTCGGTCCCGGCATTTACGACGATGCCGCGCTCGAGGGGATCCGGCGGATCATCGCGGCCGACGGCGGCACCATCGGCGACGTGCGGATCGGGACCACCGTCGCCACCAACGCCCTGCTCGAGCGCAAGGGCGAGCGCACCGCGTTGCTGACGACGCGCGGCTTCGGCGATGCGCTGCGAATCGGCAACCAGGCGCGGCCCGACATTTTTGCGCGCCATATCGTCCTGCCGCCGATGTTGTACGATCGCGTGGTCGAGGTCGACGAGCGAATCGGTGCCGACGGGGCCGTCCTTGGTGCGCTGGACGAATCGGCGGCGACGGCCATGTTGGCCAAGCTTCGCGCTGACCTGTTCGACAGCATTGCCATCGCCCTGATGCATGGCTGGTACCACCCCGTGCACGAGCGCCGCCTGGCCGCGCTGGCGCAGCAGGCCGGCTTTGCCCAAGTCTCGGCCAGCCACGAGGTCGCGCCGTTGATCAAATTTGTTCCGCGCGCCGGCACTACAGTGGTCGACGCCTATCTGTCGCCGATCCTGCGCCGCTATGTCGACCGTGTCGCCGACGGCCTGGGTGCCGACTGCGACCTGAGCTTCATCCAGTCCAACGGCGGCCTCACCCACGCCCGCGCCTTTCGCGGCAAGGATGCCATCCTGTCGGGTCCGGCCGGTGGCGTGATCGGAATGGTCGCGGCCGGGAAGGCGCACGGCGAGGAGCGGCTGATCGGCTTCGACATGGGCGGCACCTCGACCGACGTATCGCATTATGCCGGCCGCCTGGAGTTGGCCGAGGAAAGCCTGGTCGCCGGCGTTTCGATCCGCGCGCCGATGATGCAGGTTCATACCGTCGCCGCCGGCGGCGGATCGATCTGCCGGTTCGACGGGATGCGCTTTCGGGTCGGGCCGGAATCGGCGGGCGCGTGGCCGGGGCCGGCCTGCTATCGCAATGGCGGGCCGCTGACGGTCACCGACTGCAACCTGGTCACCGGCCGGATCGACCCTGCCCGGTTCCCTTCACTCTTCGGCCCTGACGGCGACCAGCCGCTCGATCTCGAGGCGGCCCGCGAGCGGCTGGCGGAAATCGCGGGCACCCTCCCCCGATCGATGCCGATCGACGAGATCGCGCGCGGCTTTCTGGCTATCGCAGTCGACAATATGGCGGCCGCGATCCGCCGCATCTCGATTGCCCGCGGCCACGACGTCACCCGCTACACGCTGGTTTGCTTTGGGGGCGCTGGCGGACAGCTCGCCTGCGCGGTGGCCGATGCGCTGGGCATGGCGAAGATCCTGATCCATCCGCTGGCCGGGCTGCTCTCGGCTTATGGCATTGGCTTGGCCGACGTGAAGGCCATCCGCCAAACCAGCTGGCGCAAACCGCTGGCCGACCCTTTCGAACAGGCGTTCGCGCCGCTGACCGACGCGGTCCGCGCAGAGGTAATGGCACAGGGCGTCGGCGCCGACCGGATCGAGATTGTGCAGCGTGTCCGCTTGCGGCTGGCCGACAGCGACAGCTCGATCGAGCTCGACTTGGCCGAGCCTGCAGCGATGAAGGCCGACTTCCACCGGCTTCACCGCACACGCTTCGGCTATGCCGACGAGACTGCGGACGTCGTCATCGAAGCGCTGGTCGCCGAAGCGATCGGCCGCACGCGCCGGGCCCAACCGACCATCGGCAATGCCGCTCGGGAGGAGCGCTTCGCTGGGCCGGAGATGGTCCACGAAACGGGCTCGACCATCGTCATCGACGAGGACTGGAGAGGTGCTCGGCAAGGCGACGGCACCCTCATCCTGACTCGCTCCACCCCGCTCAGGCGCCAGCGCGCGGCGGGGACCGACGCCGATCCGGTACGGCTCGAGATATTCAACAATCTGTTCATGGCGATCGCCGAAGAAATGGGCGCCGCACTCCAGGCGACGGCGAGCTCGGTCAACATCAAGGAGCGGCTCGATTTTTCCTGCGCGCTGTTCGACCGGACCGGCGCGCTCATCGCCAACGCGCCGCACATCCCGGTCCACCTCGGCTCGATGGGCGAGAGCATCCGCACAATCCTCGCTGCGCGCGGCGACGGGCGCGACGGTCGCGGCATCCTTGCGGGCGACGCCTATCTGCTCAACGATCCCTATCGCGGCGGCACCCACCTGCCCGACATTACGGTCATCGTGCCGGTCTTCTATGGCGCGAGCGAGGGTCCCGACGCCTTCGTCGCCGCGCGCGGACACCATGCCGACGTCGGCGGGATCGCGCCCGGATCGATGCCCCCCGACAGCCGCACCATCGACGACGAAGGCGTCCTCATCGACAATGAAGTGCTGGTCGATCGGGGTCGCTTCCTTGAAGTTGAAACCCGCGCCCTGTTCGCGCGCGGCCCGCACCCGGCGCGGGATATCGACCGCAATATCGCCGATCTCAAGGCCCAGCTCGCGGCCTGCACGCGCGGCCTCGAGCGCCTCGTCGAGGTGGCCCGAGAAGAAGGCAAGGCGGTCGTCGACGCCTATATGGCGCATTGCATTGCCAATGCGGAGGAATCGGTCCGCCGTCTCATCGACCGGCTCGACGACGGTGAATTCGCGTACCCGATGGACAATGGTGCCGTCGTTCGAGTCACGATCCGGATCGACCGCGCGGCGCGTGGCGCGACCTTCGATTTCAGCGGCACCAGCGCGCAGCTGCGCGACAATTTCAACGCGCCTTATTCGATCACGCGCGCCGCCGCGCTCTATGTCGTACGGACGCTGGTCGACGATGAGATCCCGATGAACGATGGCTGCCTGATCCCGATCACGCTGGTCGTTCCCGACGGTTCGATGCTTCGTCCCCACCGGCCAGCCGCAGTGGTCGCCGGCAATGTCGAAACCAGTCAAGTCGTCACCGACGCACTGTTCGCCGCGACCGGCCAGCTCGCACCGAGCCAGGGCACGATGAACAATTTCACCTTCGGCGATGCCAGCCACCAATATTACGAGACGATCTGCGGCGGCTCCGGCGCCGGCCCCGATCATGGCGGGACCGACGCGGTCCAGACCCACATGACCAACAGCCGGCTGACCGATCCCGAAATTCTCGAGACCCGCTTCCCGGTGCGGATCGAGCGATTTGCAATCAGGCGGGGATCGGGCGGAAAAGGTAGACACGACGGCGGAGATGGCGTGATCCGCGAGTTCATGTTCCTCGCGCCGATGCAGGCCAACATCCTGTCCAACCGCCGCGCAGTACCGCCGCGCGGGATTAGCGGAGGCGGGGATGCGCTGCCCGGCATCAACCGGGTCATCCGCCGCGACGGGACTGTCGAGGATTTGCCCGCCTGCGCCGCGGTTGACATGAAGCTAGGCGACCGGTTCGTGATCGAGACGCCGGGCGGCGGCGGCTATGGCAAGGAGGAGCAATGAACTACTGGCCGCTGATCGGCATCCTGATGGTTGTCGCCGGCTTCGCGCTGCGCCTGAACCCTATGCTGGTCGTAACCGCTTCCGCGCTGGTCACCGGCCTGATCGCGGGGATGGAACCCGTCACGGTCATTGCGACGTTCGGCAAGGCGTTCAACGACAATCGCGTCATTGCCATCGTCTGGATCGTCCTGCCGGTCATCGGCAGCCTCGAGCGATTTGGGCTGCAGCAGCGCGCGGCGGATCTGGTCCGGTCCTTCAAGGGAGCGACCCTGGCGCGGCTGCTGATCGCCTACCTCGCCTATCGCCAGGCGATTTCCGCCGTCGGTCTCCATTCAACTGCAGGTCACGCGCAGACGGTTCGCCCCTTGGTTGCACCGATGGCGCTGGCCGCCGCCGAGCGCGAGCATGGCCTGCTTGATGACACCCAGGCCGATGCGGTCAATGCGATGGCGGCGGCGACCGATAATGTCGGCCTGTTCTTCGGCGAGGACATCTTCATCGCGATCGGCTCGATCGTGCTCATCCAGCAGACGCTCGCGACCTACGGCTATGAGCTGACTCCGATCGAGCTGGCGGTCTGGGCGATACCGACCGCGCTGGCGGCATTCCTGGTCCATGCCGTCAGGATCCGCCTGTTCAGCGCGCGGCTGCGGCGGACGGCGCGGTGATTACGCTCGACTGGATCTACATGCTCGCCGGCGCGATGTTCGCCGCCTTCGCGATCCTTGGCCTGAGCGACCGGTCGAACCCGAAGCGTCTCGGCAATAGCGCCTTCTGGGGCCTAATGGCGCTCAGTCTGCTGGCCGGCGACCGCATTGGCGATATCGCCAATGGCGTGCTCGTGCTCGGCTTGGCCGGCCTGGGCGGGTTCAGACTGATCGGCCGGAGCCACCCTGCGACCACGTCGAGTAAGCAACGCGAGGAGTATTCGATCCGCCACGGCAACCGGCTGTTCCTGCCCGCGCTGATCATCCCGGTGACGGCGCTCGCCGGCACGCTGGCCTACAATTACACGCCGCTCGGCCAAGCCGGCTGGATCGAGCCCCGGCGTGAGACCTATGTCTTCCTCGCCCTCGGCGTTCTGCTCGCCCTCGCCGTCATCTTTGCCTGGCTCCGCCCGCCAGCGCTCGCGCCGCTCAACGAAGGACGGCGATTGATCGATGCGATCGGCTGGGCCGCCGTCCTCCCGCAAATGCTCGCCGCCCTCGGAGTCCTGTTTGCCACAGCCGGCATTGGCAGCATCATCGGCGGGCTGTTCGGGTCGATCATTCCCGACGGCAGTGTGCTCGTCGCGGTGATCGTCTTCGCCGTCGGCATGGCGTTGTTCACGATGATCATGGGCAACGCGTTTGCGGCCTTTCCGGTCATGGCGGCGGCGATCGGCGTGCCCGTGCTGATCCAGCATGATCATGGCGATCCGGCGGTGATCGGCGCGGTTGGGATGCTGGCCGGATTTTGCGGCACGCTGATGACGCCCATGGCCGCCAACTTTAACTTGGTCCCGGCGGCTTTGCTTGAACTCAAGGATCAATATGCGGTGGTCAAGGCGCAGGTCGCGACCGCGCTGCCGCTGCTTGCCTTTAACATCTTCGTCATCTGGCTGGCGGCCTTTCGATGAACCTCGACCTACCCACGGCCGAACGGTTCGCGCGGATCGCGCTCGGCCATGTCGGGCGCGAATATCCGCACAAGCTCGACCATGTCCTGACGTCGGACGACGATGCGCGGACCCCGCGAGACCTCCACCCGATCTTCTTCGGCAGCTTCGACTGGCACAGCTGCGTCCATGGCTGGTGGACCTTGTTGACGCTGCGCCGGCTGTTCCCCGCCATCGGCCCGGCGGCCGAGATTGCAGCGCTCGCCGCCGAGCGGTTCACCCCGGCCCATGCAGCGGTCGAGCTGGCCTACCTCGACCGGCCGGAGTCGGCGGGGTTCGAGCGGCCCTATGGCTGGGCGTGGCTTCTCGCGCTCCATCATGAAGCGGCCCGCCATGATGATCGCGACTGGGCGGATATCCTCCGGCCGCTGGCGATCGCGTTCGCCGACCGGTTCACACCCTATCTCGCAAAGCTCAGCTATCCGATCACCGTCGGCACGCACTTCAACACCGCCTTCGCGCTGGTCCTCGCGCGCAGTTGGTCGGTGGCGCGCGACCCGGCCTTGACTCGGGCCATCGACGAATGGGCAAGGCGGGCCTTCGCGGACGAGCGCAACTATCGCGGGTGGGAGCCGGGCGGCGACGAATTTCTCTCACCTGCGCTAACCGCTGCGCTGCTGATGAGCCACGTCATGGACCGGGCGAGCTTCTCGGCCTGGTTCGATGCGTTTCTCCCGGAGGCGGCAATGGCGCGGTTCGAGCCGGTCGCCGTGTCCGATCGCAGCGACGGCAAGATCGCCCATCTGGACGGGCTCAACCTCAGTCGTGCATGGTGCCTGCGCGCGATCGCGACGGCGATTGCTTCATCCCCGAGGGCATCCGCGCTGGAATTGCGCGCGCGCCGTCATCTCGACGCTTCGCTGCCCCACGTCGCGGGCGACTATGCCGGCGAACACTGGCTTGCGACCTTCGCGCTCTTGGCACTGTACCCCCAACCACCCGGAGACGAGTGGACAGTTTGTCGTTAGTATCTTCAATCGACCTACCGTAAGGCTGCCGAGCGGATCACCGTGTCAGATTCCGCCCTGTCAATCGCCGCGAACCACGGCCCGCGGCGTTGCAAGCTGAGCGCCGACGCGAAGCGGCCCGTCAGCCGACACTGGGCCTTTTTCGAAACTCAGGCGACCAGTTGAGTTCCTGCCAGATGCTCCGCCACGAACCACACCTGCGGTTCGTTCGTCCGGATCACGTTGCTGACCAGCATGTCGTTCGTGCCGTCATCACCCGCTTCGTCGGCACTCGACGCACCTTCATGTGCTTGACGAAGGATGATCTCATGCGCCTCAAGCAGGCGGGCAAGTTGCGACGGCACATCCTCCCGACCCTTCGGGGGCCGCGGGATCTTGGTCATCTCGGCCACGTCGGGTGCCATCGCGATGCTGATTCCGCCAAGCGCCATGATCCGTTCGGCGATGAGATCGACGAGTGCAGCCTGCTCCTCGTAATGCTTGTCGAGGAGGAGGTGCAGCTGATAGAAAGTCGCGCCCGACATTTGCCAGTGATGCTTCTTGTATAGGTCGCGGATCGTCATCGTGTCGGCCAGTACCTGATTGAGGATCGCGACACTCTGCGCTCGGGCATTGTCCTCAAGGCCGATCGGCAGGTCCTTTAGCGTACCAAATGCCTGAATCTCGCGATATTCCACCTGGTATCGAGGTTGCGCCTCGTCGTTCGAGCTAGTGACTCGGGCGGGGGCAGACTTCTTGGCCATGCGTGCTCCTTGTACAGCCGGGTTGGTCGGCGCTCGTCAACGGTATGCTTTGACGATGGTTCCCGTGTGCGGATGCCCACGCCATGTGTCGCCAGAGACCACAGCCGTCCTGCTCTAACGAGCCCAACCATCTGCAGCGGGCTGGAGCGTCTCGAGATAGGAACTAGCGCTTGTTCGATATGCCTCGCGCGTTGCTTGATCCATTCGATCCCAGCTGGCGTAAATCTTCATCATTCGGCGATTGCGACGAAAGCGACGCTCGTGTCGGGCAAGGAAATCCCAATAGAGCGCGTTGAATGGACAGGCGTTAGGCCCGACCTTTTGCTTCACGTCGTAACGACAGCGACCACAATGATCGGACATGCGGTTGATGTAGGCACCGCCGGCGGCATAGGGCTTAGTTGCAAGGCGACCGCCGTCGGCATGCTGGCTCATCCCGATTACGTTGGGCAGTTCGACCCACTCATAAGCGTCGGCATATGCGACGAGGAACCAGTCGGCGACGTCCTGCGGCCGCACGCCGGCGAGCATGGCGAAATTGCCGAGCACCATCAGTCGCTGGATGTGATGCGCATAGGCGTGATCGCGCGTGTTGCGGACGGCCTCGGCCATGCACAGCATGTCGGTTTCGCCAGTCCAGTAGAATTCGGGCAAGGGTCGCGTCGCACCAAGCGCATTGGCATTCGCGACCGCCGGCATCTCCAGCCAATAATAGCCGCGGACATATTCGCGCCAGCCGATGATCTGGCGGATGAAGCCTTCGGCCGCGTTGAGCGGCACACGGCCCGCTGCATAGGCATCGGCGGCCGCCTGCGCGACCTCGAGCGGCGTGAGCAGGCCCGTGTTCAACGCCGGGCTCAGCCAGCTGTGGAAGAGCCAGTCTTGCCCCGTCACCATCGCATCCTGATAGGTTCCGAAATCGGACAGCGCGGTCTTGATGAAGTGGTCTAGCGCCGCGTGTGCCTGGACAGTGGTCACGGGCAGGCCGAACTTCTCCAACCGCCCGAAATGATCAGCGAAGCGGTTGACAACCAGCGCCATGACCTCGCCGGTCGTCTCGTCAGGCGCGAAATGCAGCGGTTCGGGATATTTCATCCCGCACTTGGGCGGGGCCCGATTTTCCTTGTCGAGATTCCACTGACCGCCTTCGGGCTTGCCGTCGGCATCCATCAACAGCCCGGTCCTGCGGCGCATGTCGCGATAGAAATATTCCATCATGAGTCCGTTGCGCGACTGGGCCCAGGTCTGGAACTCGAGGATACCGCAGATGAAGCGGTCGTCGGCGATCACTTCTACCGGGATGCCGATTCGGCTCGTCCAGCCGTCGATCTCAGTCTTGACCCGCCACTCGCCCGGCTCGACGATGCGGATCGATTCCGGGCGATGCCGATCGACCGCGCGCATGACTTCGCCGGTGAAGCTGCCGCAGTTGGCGGGATCGTCGAGGCGAACATAGTCCACCGTCCATCCGGCGTCGCAAAGTTCGCGCGCGAAGTGGCGCATGGCGGAGAGGATGAGCGCAATCTTGCGCTTGTGATGGCGAACGTAAGTGGTTTCCTCGGCGACTTCCATCATGAGGACGATTGCGCCGGACGGACCGACGTCCCGCAACGATGCCAGTGAGTGCGAAAGCTGATCGCCCAGGACGGGGATGAGAATGGTCATGCGGGTTCCTGTGTGTCCGGTCGTGCCTCCAGCGCCTGCTTGCCTACCGGTGATTTGGCCCGCGGCGGGACAACCGGTTCGGCGCCGGCGCCGTCACGAGATGCGGTGTGCCAGTTCCTTGTTGATGCCCAGCGCGATCAACGTACCAATCGCACCGGAAAGAAGGTAGGCACCCGCCGCCACCAAGCCGAACCTGCTTGCCAGCACCAGCCCGACGAGCGGTGCGAAGCCGGCGCCGACGAGCCAGGCGAGGTCTGAGGTGAGCGCGGCACCGGTATAACGGCGCGAGCTCCCGAAATTGGCGGCGACAGCGCCTGAGGACTGGCCAAAGGCAAGTCCCATCAGGGTGAAGCCGACGACCATGAACACCACTTCACCCACTGCGCCGCCGTCGAGAAGCTGTGGCGCAAATCCGCTGAATACCGCGATGCCTGCCGCCGATACGCCGAGAAGATAGCGCCGGCCAACGCGATCAGCAATTAGCCCCGATGCGACGACGGCAATTGTTCCGACGACGCCACCAACAATCTCGATCCCGAGGAAACGCGCTGCGCTCTCACCCGTAAAGAGTACAATCCAGGAAAGCGGAAAAACCGTGACCATATGAAATAAGGCGAAGCTCGCCAGCGGTGCAAAGGCGCCGATGACGATGTTGCGCCAGTCGCTTCGCACCGTATCGATCAAGCGTGACGGCTGCAGCTCGCGGCTTTCGAACAGCGCTGCATAATCGGGCGTCGAAACCATCCTCAACCGCGCGAACAAGGCAACGACGTTGATCGCGAAGGCAACGAAAAAGGGGTAGCGCCAGCCCCAGTCGAGGAAGTCTGCGGGTGACAGGGTCGTGATGAAAAAGGCGAACAGTCCGCTCGCCACGATCAATCCGAGCGGCGCGCCAAGCTGCGGAATCATCGCGTACCAGCCGCGCTTATTCTCTGGCGCGTTGAGCGCGAGCAAGGACGACAGGCCGTCCCATTGCCCACCAAGCGCGATGCCTTGGCCGATGCGGAACGCGGCCAGCAACACGGCCGACCAGATGCCGATCGTGTCATAGCCTGGCAAAAAGGCGACGGCGGCGGTCGATCCGCCGAGCAGGAATAGGGCAATCGTCAACTTCGTACCGCGCCCGAGGACGGCATCAATGCCAAGGAAAATGAGCGAACCGATTGGCCGCGCCACGAACGCGAGCGCGAAGATGGCGAAGGAATAGACGGTGCCGGTGAGGCGATCGACGTAGGGGAAGACCAGGGTCGGGAAGACAAGCACTGAAGCGATCGCATAAACGAAGAAGTCGAAGAATTCCGACGTCCGCCCGATGACGACTCCGATCGCAATCTCGCTCGGTGCGATGTCGCCGTGCCGGGCATTGATCGCGCGAGCATCGCGTTCCGCGACCTGGGATGCGGTGGGGGCATTCATCGATTACGGTTCCTCGACCCTGCGGCATGCTGCCGGTCGATCATCAGATGCCCCATAGCGTGATCCGGGGATATTGGACAAAATGTCCAATGTTGCGCTGCAGCGACCGCGCCTAATTGCTTGGCATGTTGTTGTCCCGCCGCTCCGCGGTCACCCCGCTTGTGATCCTTCGCCTCCTGCCGCTCGCCGTGCTGCCCGGGTTGCTCGGCGGCTGCAACATGGTCGTGATGAACCCGATGGGCGATGTCGCGCTCCAGCAGCGTAACCTGGTGATCTTCGCCACCGCGCTGATGCTGCTGATCGTCATCCCAGTCATCGCTCTCGTCGGGATCTTCGCCTGGCGATATCGTGCAAGCAATACAGCGGCGCGCTACGAGCCGGACTGGGATCACTCGACCCAGCTCGAGTTGGTGATCTGGGCAGCGCCCCTGCTAATCGTGATCTGTCTGGGGGCGGTGACGTGGACCGGAACGCACCTGCTCGACCCCTATCGGCCGATCGAACGGCTGGCGAAAGGCCGCCCGATGCCGCCCGGCACGAGGCCGCTCGAGGTCCAGGTCGTCGCGCTCGATTGGAAATGGCTGTTCATCTATCCCGAATATGGCGTGGCGACGGTCAACGAGCTGGCCGCACCGGTCGATCGGCCAATCAACTTCCGGCTGACCTCGTCGTCGGTGATGAACGCCTTCTACGTGCCGACGCTCGCCGGAATGATTTACGCGATGCCGTCGATGGAGACGAGGCTCCACGCGGTCATCAACACGCCAGGCAATTATGCCGGCTTCTCCTCCAACTACAGCGGTGCGGGTTTTTCGGGCATGCGCTTCCGTTTTCACGGAATGGACAATGCGGCCTTCGCGGCGTGGATCGCGCGTAACAGGGCGGCGCCGACGACCTTGTCGCACACGGCCTACCTGGCGCTCGAGAAGCCGACCGAGAATGCCCCGGTGATACGCTTTGCGTCGATTGCGCCGGGGCTGTTCGACGCGGTCGTCAGCCAGTGCATCGCGCCCGGCACGACTTGCCCGAGTCCCAAGATGCGCAAGGATACGGGCGTTGTGACTGGCATGAAGCACCTGCCCAGCGTGCCGACGCCGAAGATCGCGCGACCGGCGCTGACCGGTGGCGACGCCGGTGAAGCGCCGCCCAAAAGCCCGCGAGACGTGCAGCAGCGCAGCAACGCGTCGCCGTCCAATCCGACAACGCTGTGACCGGAACGACAATGCAGACGACCACCAGCCCCGCGCTGAGCCCGATCTTCGGCCGCTTCACGATCGAAGCCCTGCCGCTTCACGAACCAATCGTCGTGGCGACGTTCGTCGCGGTTGCGATCGGCGGCATTGCAGTCCTGGCCGGCGTCACGAAATTCAGGCTGTGGGGCTATCTGTGGAAGGAGTGGTTCACCAGCGTAGATCACAAGAAGATCGGGGTCATGTACATGATTCTCGGCATCGTCATGCTGGTCCGCGGTTTTTCCGACGCGATCATGATGCGGCTTCAGCAGGCGATGGCGTTCAACGGTTCGGAAGGATATCTCAACGCGCACCACTACGACCAGGTGTTCACCGCCCACGGCGTCATCATGATCTTTTTCGTCGCGATGCCGATCGTGACCGGGCTGATGAATTATGTCGTCCCGTTGCAGATTGGTGCGCGCGACGTGTCGTTCCCGTTCCTCAATAATTTCAGCTTCTGGATGACCGCTGGTGGCGCGGTGACCGTGATGATGAGCCTGTTCCTCGGCGAATTCGCCCAGACTGGCTGGCTGGCCATGCCGCCCTTGTCGGGCATCTCGGCCAGCCCCGGGGTCGGCGTCGATTATTACATCTGGGCGTTGCAGATTGCTGGCATCGGTACCCTGCTGTCGGGCGTCAACCTGATCGCGACCATCGTGAAGATGCGCGCGCCCGGCATGTCGATGATGAAGATGCCGATCTTCTGCTGGACGGCATTGTGCACCAACATCCTGATCGTCGCGGCCTTCCCGGTGCTGACCGCAGTGCTCGCGCTGCTCAGCCTCGATCGCTACGCCGGCACGGCGTTCTTTACGAACACGCTGGGCGGCAACCCGATGATGTACGTCAACCTCATCTGGATCTGGGGCCATCCGGAGGTCTATATTCTCATCCTGCCAATGTTTGGCGTGTTCAGCGAGGTGACCTCGACCTTCTCGGGCAAGCGCCTCTTCGGCTACACTTCCATGGTCTACGCGACCCTGGTCATCACGTTGCTGGCCTACCTCGTGTGGTTGCACCACTTCTTCACCATGGGATCGGGCGCCAGCGTCAATTCCTTCTTCGGCATTACCACGATGATCATCTCGATACCCACGGGTGCGAAGATCTTCAACTGGCTGTTCACCATGTACCGCGGCCGCGTGCGGTTCGAGCTGCCGATGATGTGGACGATCGCATTCATGATCACCTTCACACTTGGTGGAATGACGGGGGTACTGCTTGCCGTCCCGCCGGCTGACTTCGTCCTTCACAACTCGCTGTTTCTGGTCGCTCATTTCCATAACGTGATCATCGGCGGCGTGCTGTTCGGAGCCTTCGCGGCGATCAATTACTGGTGGCCCAAGGCATTCGGCTTCAAGCTCGACCAGCGCTGGGGCAAGCGGTCGTTCTGGTTGTGGGTGATCGGCTTTTATTTCGCGTTCATGCCGCTCTATGTTCTGGGCTTGATGGGCGTGACGCGGCGCCTGCGCACGTTCGACGATCCAAGCCTCCAGATCTGGTTCGTCATCGCCGCGTTCGGGGCATTCCTGGTCGCGCTGGGGATCGCCGCCATGCTGGTGCAATTTGCCGTCAGCATCCGTGACCGTAAGACGCTGCGCGACGTGACGGGCGATCCGTGGAACGGCCGGACGCTCGAATGGGCAACTTCGTCGCCTCCGCCCGATTATAATTTCGCCTTCACGCCCGTAATTCATGACGGTGACGCGTGGGCCGACATGAAGGTCCGCGGCTATCAGCGTCCGACCACCGGCTTCCGCGATATCCACATGCCGAGCAACACCGGTACTGGCGTCATCCTCGGCGCACTCAGCGTCGGCTTCGGCGTTGGGATGATCTGGTACATGTGGTGGCTGGCGGTGGTTAGCTTTGCCTGCATCGTCGCGGTATTGATCGGCCATTCTTTCAACTATTCGCGCGACTTCCACATCCCGGCCGCGGACGTGACCGCGACGGAAGACGCCCGCACCGCAACCCTCGCGGGAGTGATGGCATGAACCAGAGCGCCACCTTCGACCCCGACCTGTTTCACCTCGCGGAGGAGGTGCATCATCCAGAAGGATCGAGCACGATGCTCGGCTTCTGGATCTATCTGATGAGCGACTGCCTGGTCTTCGCGATGCTGTTCGCGACCTACGCAGTCCTCGGCAGCAGCTATGCCGGCGGTCCCGGGCCCAAGCAATTGTTCGATCTTCCGCTCGTGGCGCTCAACACGACGATGCTGCTGTTGTCGTCGATCACTTACGGCTTTGCGATGCTGGCGATGAACGAAAGCAAGCGCGGCGTGATGCAGGCCTGGCTGGCGGTCACGGCCGTGTTCGGCCTCGCCTTCCTGGGCATCGAACTGAGCGAGTTCAGCCACCTGATCTATAACGGCGCGACACCGCAGAGCAGCGCGTTCTTGTCCGCCTTCTTCACATTGGTCGGAACGCACGGCCTCCACGTCACCTTCGGAGTGATCTGGCTGGTCGTGCTGATGGTTCAAGTCCAGGTTAAGGGCCTGATTCCCGCCAATCGCCGCCGCCTGATGTGCCTCAGTCTGTTCTGGCACTTCCTCGACGTCATCTGGATTGGCGTCTTCACCTTCGTCTATCTGACGGGAATGCTGCGATGAGTGCCTCGCCCCACGCCGATCCGGCCACTCACATTGACGAGGAGACGCATGGGTCGCGCAAGGATTACCTGATCGGCTTCGTGCTCGCGGTGGTGCTGACGGCGATCCCGTTCTGGCTGGTGATTACGCGCCCGTTGGCGAGCCAGGCGACGGCGCTGATCATCATGGCGTTCGCTGCGGTGCAGATGGTCGTCCACATGATCTACTTCCTGCACATGAGTCGGCGGGCGCAGGGCGGCTGGTCGATCATGGCACTGCTGTTCACGGTCGTCCTCGTCCTAATTGCGCTCAGCGGGTCGCTGTGGGTGATGTATCACATGAATTCGAATATGATGCCCGGAATGGACATGAGTTCGACGGGGTGAGGAACGCCCGACGCCCGGTGGCGCTTATCGCGATTGCAGGAGCGTGGATCGTAGCGATCCTGGCGTTGCTGTCGCTCGGTACTTGGCAAGTCGAGCGCTTGGCGTGGAAACGCAACTTGATCGCGCAGGTCGCTACACGACTGGCCGCGAAGCCGGTGCCAGCGCCTATCGCCGCCGGCCCGGAAGACGCCTATCGCCGCGTCACCGCGATCGGTATTTTCAAGCCCGCACGCGATAGTTTCGTCCAGGCATCGACCGTTAGCGGTCCCGGCTGGTGGGTGATCACTCCGTTGCACACCGCCGACAGCCGCGTCATCATGATCAACCGCGGCTATGTTCCGGCGCGCACCGCGCCACCGTCTGCTTCCGGGATCGTTACCGTGACAGGTCTGCTGCGCATGACCGAGCCGGGCGGCGGGTTCCTGCGAAGCAACGACCCCGCTGCAGATCGCTGGTATTCGCGGGATGTTGCCGCGATCGCCGCCCGGCGCGGGCTGGGGATTACGGCCCCCTATTTCATCGACGCCGATGCGACCAATGCGACCGGGCCTGTCGGCGGACTGACCGTGGTACGCTTCAGCAATAATCATCTGGCCTATGCGATCACTTGGTTCATACTCGCGATCATGGCAGTCGGGGGCTTCATATACTGGTTTGCAGCGAGTCGTCGCAGCGCCGAATCGAACGAATGACCCGCAGTCTGATGGTCCGACCGACGCTCGCGACCATCGATGCCGCCGGTCACGCGAACATGGTCCAGCTGGTGCAGTTGCGTTGGCTCGCGGTGGCGGGGCAACTCGCCACCATCCTGCTGACCCAGGCATATTTTCAGATCCGCCTGCCAATGGTGGCGATGCTTGGGGTCCTATCGGGCCTTGTCCTCCTCAACGCCGCCAGCCTTGCGCTGTTGCGGTCCATCGGACCGATCACCAACGGGGCGTTGTTCGGAGCCCTTCTGCTCGACGTCGCAGCGCTGACCGCCCAGCTATATCTCAGCGGAGGGGCGACCAATCCGTTCGTCTCACTGTTCCTCCTGCAGGTTGTGCTCGGGTCGGTACTGCTTGATCGGTGGTCGAGCTGGATGCTCGTCGCCGCGACCAGCATCGCCTTCGCGCTCCTGACCGCCTTTTATCGCCCGATCACTCTTCCGCCGACGATCGACCGCAGCCTGTTCGAGCTTCACGTGCAGGGAATGTGGGTCTGTTTTGCGCTGGTCGCGGTGTTGCTGGTACTCTTCGTTTCCCGGATCAATGCTAACCTCCGCCTGCAAGACATCCGCCTCGCCGCTGTCCAGCGGCAGGCTGTCGAGGAAGAGCATATCGTGCGGATCGGAATGCTCGCCTCGGGCGCGGCGCACGAACTCGGCACGCCTCTGTCGTCGCTGGCGGTGATCCTGGGGGACTGGCGGCACGTGGACGCTATCGCGCACGATCCCGATCTTGTCCGCGATGTTGAGGTCATGCAGGCCGAGATCCAGCGCTGCAAGGCGATCGTCACCAGCATCCTCATGTCATCGGGCGATCCGCGCGGCGAGGAGGCGGCAGCGACGACGGTGCGTCACCTGTTTACCAGAATCGTTGCTGACTGGTCGAAGGCGCGAGACTTCAAGCCAGTCCGCTACGACGATCGCTTCGGCGTGGACGTGCCGATCGCTTCGGACGTCGTGCTGCAGCAAGCCGTCTTCAACCTGCTTGACAATGCAGCGGAGGTGTCGCCCGGCGGTTTCGACGTCATGCTCTCGCGTGAGGATGACATGCTAGTGCTAACGGTCCGCGACCAGGGACCAGGCTTTGCGCCCGAGCAACTCGACAACCTCGGCAAACCCTATAACAGCAGAAAGGGCGAACTTGGCCGCGGGCTGGGATTGTACTTGGTCGGCAACGTCGCGCGCAAGCTTGGCGGCACATTGGAGGCGCGCAACGCCGCAACCGGTGCGGAGGTGACGATCCGGCTGCCGCTTGCGGCAATCCGACTGGGAAGCAAAGTCGATGTCCGATAGGCCGCTGCTCCTGATTGTCGAGGACGACTCGCACTTCGCCCGCACCCTCCAACGCTCGTTCGAACGGCGCGATTACGAGGTCGTCGTTGCCTCGAGCTTGGCCGAGGTCGAGACGCTGCTCCAGTCGCGGACTGCCGACTATGCGGTTGTCGATCTCAAGCTCACACAAGCCTCCGGCCTGACGTGCGTCGAACGGCTCCACGCGCACGACGCGGACATGATCATCATTGTCCTGACCGGCTATGCGAGCATCGTCACGGCGGTGCAGGCGATCAAGCTCGGAGCGACCTCGTACCTCGCCAAGCCCGCGAACACCGACGACATCGAGCGCGCGTTCGGCACGCTGAGCGGCGATGCGCAGGTACCGATCGGCGAGCGCCAGACGTCGATCAAGACGATCGAGTGGGAGCGGATCAACGAGGTGCTGGCGGACACCGATTTCAACGTCTCCGCAACGGCACGACGACTTGGGATGCACCGTCGGACGCTTGCCCGGAAGTTGGAAAAACGCCGCATCGTCTAGGTGCCTCCTCGAGGCGCTCGGCTGTAGACGCCACCTTCAAGGTTGCGACCGCGGCGCGAGTCCGCCACGCCTTGCCCATGGCCACACGTCCTTCCCTCTTGGCAGTTCGCGCGCTTGGTAAGTCAGTACCCGGGCCGCGGCAGCTATTCCGGGGCCTCGACCTCGACGTGGCGTCTGGCGAGCTGATCGCGATCATCGGTGAATCGGGGGTGGGCAAGTCGACGCTGCTCAACATCCTGGCCGGTCTGGACGATGCCGACGAGGGCAGTGTGGTTGTGGACGGCACCGACCTTGGTCTACTCGATGAAGCCGCCCGCACGCGGTTGCGCCGGACGCGTATAGGTTTCGTCTTCCAGGCCTTCCACATCCTACCGTACCTGACTCTGTGCCAGAACGTCGCGCTGCCGCTGGCACTGGTGTCGCCGGACGCCACTGCGGTCGAAGCACGCGCGGAGGCGATGCTTGAATCCGTCGGACTGGGCAAGCGCGGCAATGGCTATTCGCGCGACCTGTCGGGCGGCGAACTGCAGCGGGTAGCAATAGCGCGCGCGCTGGTTCATCGCCCAGCGCTGATCCTGGCCGACGAGCCGACCGGCAACCTCGATGCCGAGACTGCCTCACGCGTGCTTGCGCTGTTCGCGGAGGCAGTGCGCGAGTACGGTGCAGCGGGCGTGATGGTAACCCATTCCGTTGCGAGTGCGGCGATCGCCGATCGAGTATTGACGCTAGGAGCCAACGGGCTGGTGGAACGGCGTGGCCGCTGAGCCGGGCCTGTGGTCGGGGCGACTCTCGCTCGTCTGGCTGATCGGCGGAGAGTGGCGGTTTCATCCCGCTCGCTTTCTCATGACCGCAGTCGCGATCGCCGTCGGGGTGGCGCTCGGATTTGCGGTCCACCTGGTCAACGGATCGGCGCTCGCCTCGTTCGACTCCGCGATGCGCGGGGTCAGCGGTGCTGCCGCATTGTCGGTGCGCGCGACCAGTTCTCTGGGGTTCGACGAGCAGCTCTATCCGCGTGTGGCGCGAGCCAACGGAGTTGCCGACGCCAGCCCGGTCGTCTGCCTCGACGCGCGTATCGGTGCGACGCGGCTGACGCTACTCGGCATCGACGTGATCCGCGCCGCCGGGGTGACGCCTTCGCTGATCGGAACCCAACCCGGCCGAATCGGCAGCGACAACGAAGCCGCGTTTGATCAGACCGCGCTGTTTCTCTCCCGCGCCGCAATGACCCAAGCGCGAGTAGCCGTCGGCGGGCGGGTAACGGTAACGGCCAACGGGCACGCCGTACCCGTCCGTATTGCCGGCACGCTGCCGGGCGCGGGCGATGCGGCCGCGATCGGCGTAATTGACATCGCCGCCGCGCAGTGGCGGTTCGGGCGGCTCGGCCGGCTCGACCGGATCGACCTCGCGCTGTCCGATCGTGCAGCGTCGGAGACCGCGCTCGCCGCGCTGCTGCCGGCGGACGCGCTCCTCTCCGATGCCGAAGCTCAGGATGCGCAGGGCGGGTCGCTGTCGCGGGCCTATCGTGTCAACCTGGACATGCTGGCATTAGTAGCGTTGTTGACTGGCAGCTTTCTCGTCTACTCGGCGCAGTCGCTATCGGTGGTCAGGCGGCAGCGCGCGTTTGCTCTGCTCCGGACGCTCGGCATGCCGCGCGGCGGAGTCGTCGCCGCAGTCGTCATCGAAGGGCTGGTGATCGGGCTGATCGGCGCCTCGGTCGGCTTGGCGGCAGGCTACGGCCTCGCCTGGGCGGCCCTGCACTGGTTCGGTGGCGATCTCGGTGCCGGCTATTTCGGCGGCGGCACCGGCCGCGTCGTCTTCCAGACGGGTGCCGCGCTCGCTTTCTTCGCGCTTGGTCTATTCGCCGCCTGCCTCGGCAGCGCGCTGCCTGCCCGGATTGCCGCCCGCGTGGCGCCCGCCGCAGCACTGAAGAATGCGGGCGACGTGCTCGATCCGCGCCAGCCCGTCGCTTGGTGGCCGGCCGCGGCGCTGCTGGTGGCGGGCGGGACGGCGGCACTGCTACCGGCCGTCGGCGAACTCCCGCTGTTCGGGTTCGCGGGCATGGCGCTGATGCTGGCGGGCGGCGTCGCCGGAGTGCCCTTTTTTGCGCGCATGTTGCTGGCGCCGCTGGCCCGGCGGACGAACGGCAGCGTAGCCGGCCATCTCGCGGTGCGCCACCTGCACGGCGCTCCCGGCGAGGCGGCGACCGGCCTGTGCGGGATCGTCGCGTCCACCGGGCTGATGATCGCGATGGCGACGATGGTGACGAGCTTTCGCGGCGCGGTCGACGACTGGCTTGGGCAGGTACTGGGCGCCGACCTTTACATGCGCACGATTGCGGGGGCGAGCTTCGACCCTGCGACCCGCACCCGCCTCGCCGCGACGCCCGGCGTGGCGAGGCTTGCCTTTAGCCGCCAGCTTCCGCTCACCATCGCCCCCACGCGCCCGCCGATCAGCCTCATCGCCCGGCCCGAGCGCGATGGCCGCGATCCGCTGCTCGTGCTGATCAACCAGGTCCGGGCACTGCCGGCGGACATACCACCCGTCTGGGTGTCGGAACCGGCTCAGCGACTATACGGCTGGGATCCGGGCGAGCGCATCGTCTTGCCGATCGCGGGACGCACTAGCTTTGTGATAGCTGGCGTGTGGCGCGACTATGGCCGTCAGACAGGTGCCGTGATCGTGGACGAGGACGATTATCAGCGGCTGACCGGCGACGACGGTCGCGACGAAGTCTCAGTGACGATAGCGTCGGGGACGGACATCGGACGGATCACGCGTGACCTGACCGGGAGTCTGCCGTCGGCACTGCGAAACCATGTGGAGGTGACACGCCCGGCAACACTGCGACGACTCGCGCTGACGCTGTTCGACCGCAGCTTCGCCGTGACCTATCTGCTGGAAGCAGTTGCGATCCTGGTCGGCCTGGCCGGGGTCGCCGCGACGATGTCCGCCCAGACAATAGCGCGCGAGCGGGAGTTCGGGATGCTCCGCCACCTGGGTCTGACCCGCGGCCAATTGATCAGCATATTGGCGAGCGAAGGCGCGATTCTCGGGCTGACGGGCGCGCTGACCGGTATCGCGCTTGGCCTCGTCCTCGCGCAGGTGCTGATCCACGTCATCAATCCGCAGTCGTTCAACTTTACGATGACCACGCGCGTACCGATCGGAACGCTGCTGGGAGTCGCAGCGGCGCTGACGGGCGCGGCGGCGGCGACCGCAGTATTGGCGGGACGACGCGCCACCGCCAAGAGCGCCGTACAGTCGGTGCGCGAGGATTGGTGATGGGCAGAATACGACTTCTTATCCTGTCGATGGCCGCGATTGGCATCGCCGCACCTCCCGCTACGCCATACCCGGTCGTGCGGCCGGGCATCACGCTCCGTTTCCCCGCCGATCACGGCGCCCACCCGGGGTTCCGTACCGAATGGTGGTACGTCACCGGTTGGCTTCGCACCGCGACCGGCAAAGATCTCGGCTTCCAGGTGACCTTCTTCCGAACGAGTCCACCGGTCGACGAACGCAACCCCAGCCGTTTCGCCGCCCGCCAGCTCTTGTTCGCCCATGCCGCGCTGTCCGATCCGGCGACGCGCCGCCTGTCACACGGCGAGCGCGCGGCGCGCGGCGGCTTCGGCCTTGCCCAGGCGCGCACCGGCGAAGCCGACGTTGCGATCCGCGACTGGCGGCTGTGGCGCGCGCCGAACGGACGATGGGCGACTCGCGTGACGGCCGATGGCTTCGCGCTGGCGCTGGAGTTCCGACCGACGCAACCGCCCATGCCCCAGGGTCGGGGCGGATACAGCCGCAAAGGCGCGCGCCCCGACGAAGCGAGCTATTATTATTCGATCCCCCATCTGCGCGTGACAGGCAGCGTCGGCCGCGGCGGCGCGACCGCCGCCGTCACCGGCGAGGCATGGCTCGACCAAGAATGGTCGTCCAACTTTCTTGCCCCCGCCGCCCAAGGATGGGATTGGACCGGCCTTAACCTTGATGACGGGTCCGCGCTAATGGCGTTTCATATCCGTCGCAAGGGCGGCGGTACGCTGTGGGCGGGCGGGACGTTCCGCCGACCCGACGGCACGACGACCGTGTTGGGGCCGCAGGACGTCGCGTTCCGTCCGCTGGCTACGTGGCGAAGCGCGGCAACGGGCGCGGTCTATCC
Source organism: Sphingomonas sp. (assembly GCF_031380695.1). Lineage (GTDB taxonomy): Bacteria > Pseudomonadota > Alphaproteobacteria > Sphingomonadales > Sphingomonadaceae > Sphingomicrobium. The sequence continues at coordinate 24,914 of NZ_JANMWY010000210.1, forward strand.
GGTGATGCAGGAAATCGACACCCGCATCGGCGGGCAGGTCGTGCGGTGGCGCCTCCAACCGATGTTCGCAGCGCAGGAACTCGATGCCCGGCGCAGCGGTCTGCCGGTCTATTGGGAAGGTGCGGTGCGCACCCGCGGGGGGCGTGGCTACCTCGAGCTCACCGGCTATGACCACGCACTCACAATGTAGGCATCCTGATCGGCGGCAGCACCTTGGGATTTCACTGACGTCGATCCAATCTTCGCCATTCGCGCCCGCCTCCAACCTTTGGATTTCTGAGTTGTGGGGCGAGGAAGAGCCGGTCTTCGACAGCACCTAAGAACTGCAGGCCGCTCTCGATAACGTCATGAGCCATTGCAACGCGGTCATCACACAGATCGGCAGCAAGAGCCCCCAGATGGAAGCCGACGTTCTTTGCTGCCGGCAGGGCTGATGTCGAGCAATGCAGCCACTGGGTGCGCGGCTTATGGAAAGCGATGATGATTAACCCCGAAGCTTGGCTGGGCCTCGCTGACGACGAGCGGACCCAAATCCTCGTCGAGCCATTCACCGTGTCAATCGATGCTATCGACAACCGCGCCCTTATGGCTGACTCTCATGGCCATCGCCGAATTTGATCCGGTTCGCGACGAAGGCAAGGCGTTCGCGCACATCGCCCGCGGCGGGGGTCGAAGTCACCGCGCGGCGCTATCTCGGCATGACCCACGGCTTCCCCAGCATGCCCAGACGACTCCGGTGGCTAGCCGGGCGATCGGCTGACCTCGCCGCCAACGTCGCGCAGAGCCTGGCCGCCTGAGCCGATCAGGCGGCGGTCATGCCGCCGTCGATGACATGTTCGGCACCGGTGATGAACGAGGATTCATCCGACGCCAGGAACACGACCAGGCTCGAGATTTCAACGGACTCGGCGAAGCGCCGCAGCGGAATTGCCGCCGCCGCTCCGCCGCCATCCTCGTCGGTCGCGGCGATCATCATCGGCGTCTTGACGTAGCCCGGATGGACCGAGTTCACGCGAATGTTGCGATCCCCATACTCGACCGCGACGTGCTTGCTCATCCCGCGCACGGCGAACTTGCTGCCGACATAAGCGAGGTTGGGCGAGCCAACGATCGCCACGATCCCTGAAATCGACGAGATGTTGACGATCGACCCGCCGCCCGCCGCCAGCATCCCCGGAAGCACCGCCTTCATGCCGAGGAAAACCCCGGTCTGGTTGATCGCACAGACCCGGGCATAGGCGTCTTCGTCGAGATCGGCGCTCATCGCCACCGGGCCGATCACCCCGGCATTGTTGACCAGGACATTGACCGGCCCGAAAGCGGCTTCGGCGGCGTCGACCACACGGCGCCAGCCGGCACCGTCGGATACATCATGCTCGACGAAAATCGCGTTGTCGCCCAGGCTGCTGGCGAGCGCGTCGCCATCGGCGGCATTAAGGTCGGTCAGTACGACCTTCGCGCCCTCGTCGATAAATGCCTTGGCATGCGCGCTGCCCATGCCCTGCGACGCGCCGGTAATTATCGCGATCTTGCCCTGGAGACGGTTCATGTGAAAAATCCTTTTCCTTAAATGCTGTTCGTCGGTCGCGTAGCCCATTCCGTAGCCAGCCGGCCAAGCTCATTGCTGCGCTCGACGATCGTGTAGGGTATGCCCGTCTTCGCCAGTTCGATCGCGGCGCACAGCTCGTAAATGCCCGCCCCGATGATCAGCGCGGTGAAGCCCGGCGGAGCCGCAGGCGCATCCTCCACCGCCGATTTCCCGACAAGGCCAAGCTCGCGTCGGATCATCGGGACATAGCCGGCGGTAACTTCCTCGCTGAGTGACACGCTCATCATCTCGCGCAACAGTTTGCCCAGTGGTTCGGGGAGCACCGAAGGAGATCCGGCGAACCACTTGCAAAGCTCGACTGCCGCCGCCTGCCGCACTTCGGCCTGAACCTCGGGCGACAGTCCGCCGTCGTCATTCTCCTCCAGCCCGCGCGACCGGCTCGGCACAAAACGACCGTGAACCCAGTCCGCATCGCCGGTCGGCTGGACGAGCATGCAGGCGAGCGCTGGACGTTGGCAGCCGCAGTCGCTCGTCCAGCCAATCGCCGTCACGGACCACGTTCACCACCGTCATCCTTCGCGGCCGCGCCTACGACTGCTTTTCGGGAAGCGCCTCGATCAACTGCGGGGCGATATTCTTGTCGCCCTTCTCATCGATGTGACGCTGGATTCGCGCCTGGATCGCTGCTCCGATCTGCTCGGCGAGTTCGGGCCGCGCGGCGCGGCATTCGTCCTCGGAAATCGCGCGATTGTCGGGCAGCGTGTCGACTTTGGGCATGACGTAACGAGCAAACATCTCATAACTGCGCTTGGTCTGCGGCCAGTCGGCCCAATTGTGCGCGAACAGGATCAGCGTGCCGAACCCTCCCGACTGCGCCCTGAGCCGCTCGATCTGCGCGACCGCATCGTCGGGGGTACCAATCAGCGCCATGCTCGAATCGAGCAGTGCGTCGATCACGTCGCCCCCGCCCGGGACAATCGGCAGCGCCGCGACATTGCGCAGATAATCGGCCCAGCCCTCGATACCATGCTTGACCTCGGCACGAGCTTGTTCCCGCGTCTCCGCGATATGCATCGGCGCGACCAACCGCCAGTTGGCGCGGTCGACCGTCTGGCCATGATCGCGCGCGATGTCTTCGCAAATTCCCCAGTTAGCGGCGAGCGCATCAAATGCCCCGCTCGAGGTCGCGCCGAACGACAGCATGCCGATGCCGTTGCGGCCACTGGCGCGCGCGCCGGTCGGCGAGATGGTGCTTGCGGCAATCATGTCGATGCACGGCCGCGAATAGGGCGTCATGTGGATGCGGGCGTTATCGAGTGTGAACCAATCGGTCTTGGCCGTAACGGTTTCGCCGCGCATCAGACGGACGATGACGTCGATCGCCTCGTCCATCATGTCGCGCTGCTTGGACACTTCGATGCCCATCATCTTAGCGTCGGAGGCGAGCGACCCCGGCCCCATGCCGAGCATCGCCCGGCCATGCGTCATATGGTCGAGCTGGCTGAACCGCTCGGCGAGCATCAGTGGCTGGTGATAGGGGACCGAGCTTACCGCCGAGCCCAATTTGATCCGCGAGGTGCGTTCCGCCGCGGCCGCGATCATCACCTCGGGACTGGCGATCAGCTCCCACCCGGCCGAATGATGCTCGCCGTACCACAGCTCGTCATAGCCGAGATATTCGAGGTGCTCGGCGAGTTCGAGATCACGCTGCAGGCACAGCGTCGGATTTTCGTTCAGCGCATGGTGCGGGCCGCAGAAGGCACCGTAACGAAGCTTGGTCGACATCATATTCTCCTCGGTAAGCGGCTACGGCCGCCCTCTTCCCTGTCGTTTGTCAGCCCACTGTCGCGGCGAGGTCAAGCGCCATGTCCTGTGGGCGCGTGGCCACGAACGACGGACGCTGTTCGATGCTTACGACGAATTTGGTCAGCGCAGGATATTTCCCGCGCCAGCGCATTGCGGCGATGTCGGGGCTGTAGCCCGCCGTTACCGCATGTTCAAAGACGAGCACCGTCGTTGCCACGGCGATATCGCCAAGGTCGATCGTCTCGCCGGTAATTGCGCGCTGCTCGTATAGCTGGTCGAGCGCGGCCAGCCCGCCGTGCATCTTGCGTGTCTGGCGATCGACCCAGTCCTTGCCTGGTTCGGGCCGATGAAGTTCGAAGAGGAGCAACGTCATCACTTCCATCAGCCGCTCACCGAGCATCTGCCGCTTGCGCGCGGCGAGGCGACCATCGGCGTCCGCGGGTAGCAGCGGCGGCTCGGGAAAGCGGGTCTCGATCCACTCTAGGATGTAGCTCGAGTCGTAGACCGTCTCGCCATCGGCGATCAGGATCGGCAGTTGTTCAAGCGGGCTGTGGTGCGGCGTGATCGTCCCCGCCGCCCATGGCGTGTCGAGCACGACATCGAAGTCGAGCCCTTTTTCAAGCAGCGCGATGGCGACCTTGCGCCCGTACGGGCTGGGACCGGCATTGATCAGCGTGAACGCCATCGCATCTACTCGCTATAGCAGGGCCATCGCAGGACAGGTCAGAACTTGAAACGCGCGTCCACGAAGAATGTCCGCGGTGAACCGGGAACGACCGTGTTGAACTGGAACAGTTCCCCGGTGGCGATGCCGCCGGCATAGTAGACACGATTGAACGCATTCTTCAGGTGCGCAGAGACCGCCCATCCGGCAGCGCTGTCTTCGACACCAAGGCGGAAGTTGACGAGCGTGTAACCGTCGACATGCGCGCCCGGGCTGCGATTGCCGGTCGAGGCAAACCAGAACAGCGACTGCGAATACACATCCGATCGCAGACTTGCCGTGATCGAATTGTGGATCGGTACATTGACTTCGCCGAACACGGAACCCGACCATTTCGGCGTGTCGGGGTACGTGCCGAACAGAACAGGCGCACCGCCCCCGATCGATACCAGACTGTCGGTGAAGCGTGCATTGGTATAATTTACCGCACCGCCAAGCGTGAGCCAGGATGCCGGACGGATCGACCCATCGAACTCGACACCGCTGACCTTTGAGCGCGGTATGTTGACCGTGACCGCAGCCGGGGTCGAACCAAGCAGCGTGTAGGCGACGCGCTGCCCATCTTTGATCCAGTCCTGATAGACGGCGATGTTGAAGTTGGTCGGGATGCCACCAATGCGGCCGCGGTACTTGAGCCCGACTTCCGCGTCGGTCAGCGTCTCCAGCCCGTAGCCGTTGCCGCCCGTCGGGCCCAGCCCCGGCACTGGGTTCTGGATGCCATTATAGCCGCCATTCTTGTAGCTTCGGCGCGACGCAACATAAATCAGCAAGTTCGGATTGACTTGCTCCTGGAGGCCCAGTGTCCAACTGACATTGCCGAACGACTTTTGCTGATGGAAATCATAGGTCGCCAGCTGGGCGGGTGGCGCAAGATAAGCGGTGTCGGCAGGCAGGACATCGAACTTGATCTTTTCATGGGTGTAGCGCGCACCCACCGTTATACCAAGGCCTTGAACGCCAATTGCCTCGCTAAGATCGTATGTGCCCTGTCCGTAACCCGCATACATGCCGCGCGTAGTAAGCTTATTGTACACAGTCGTGCTAGTCAGCGGCGGGAACTGCAGAAGCAGGCTGGTAGTCAAGTTTTCGTTGGTTTCATGCGAATAAAATCCGCCAACGACAAAATTGAGTCTTCCTCCGAGCGCCTTGCCGACAAGCTGTAGTTCTTCAGAATACTGGCGAGTGTTGTCATTCTTACCGCCATTGCCATTATCATCGATTCCGTAGGGTGTACCATCGATATCGCCTGCAATGCCGTTCTTGAGGTAAGTATAGCCGAAGATATTCCGTAACTTTGTATCGGATCCGACATCAATCGACGTGATGTTGGAAATGATGATATTGCGACCTTTATACTTTGACGGACCATCGGACTCGATCTTATATGGGCCGCGAGCTTGCTGCGTTGCCAAGTAAGACGCGATTCCGCCTGGGTCGAGCGTGGGATGGGCGGCCGCATATGCCGCAGCGCAATTGTTGGTGGTCGCGTTGCATCCCGCCGCGCCGCCCGTAAAAGCATTGATCAGGAAATTATATTGTGCCTGATTGCCAAAATTCGTGAGCGCGATCAGGGGAACAAGACCCGTCGGTTCCAGACTATTGATTAAGCCGCCTAGGCTGTTTCCGTCCGAATGGAGATAATCGACCACCAAGTCATTCGAAATCGAATTCGATAGCCCGATGTGTAAGCTGCCCCGCAACCCGTAACGATCGACATCGCCGACGCGCTTGTTGTTGAACAGGTTGAGCTGGTAGCCGTCTCGCTTTTCATAGAAGCCGGCGACTCGGAATAGCACCGTGTCGCTGACAACCGGGAGGTTCAGGGCACCTTCGACCTGGCGCAGTTTATAGTTGCCAAGGCGGCCGCTGATATATCCGCCGAATTTGCGAGTTGGCTTGGTCGATGTGAAAAGGACTGCGCCACCGGTGGAGTTCCGACCGAACAGAGTTCCCTGCGGGCCCTTGAGGACCTGGACCGATTGAAGGTCGTAGAAAGCGGAAGACCCGCCGCCGACGCCGTCGAGCTGAATTTCGTTGAAATAGGGCAAGACGCCCGGTCGCGTATCGCTGAAGGCGTCGAGCGACTGACCGCGCAATGCATAATTTAGCTGGTTCGAATTCTGACCAGCGCGGATCGTCAGGCCGGGCGTAGCCACCTGGAGATCGGCTTCGGTGGCGATCGCCTGGCGTTGCAGCAGGGCACCACTCAACACACTGACCGCGACCGGGGTCCGCTCGAGAGTCTCCGACCGTCGTTGAGCGGTGACGATAATTTCTTCCTGCGCAACTGGTTTCGACGCTTCCGGCGGAGTCGTGGATGAGCTCTGCGCAAACGCCGGTACAGACTGGATCATTGCAATCAGACTGGCCAGCGAGGCAGCCCCAACACGAATCTTGAACATCGGCGATCCTCTCCTTTTGATCCATCGTCTGAATCGACCGTACGGTGGCGATGGCTTGGTCTAATGCCAGTCGACGCCAGCGCCAAGTTTCTCACCTGTGTTTTGACACTAGTGTTGATTGTGTCAATAGGGCTGTTGACTGAGAGAGCATGCTTGCAGAAATCCATCGGGCACTGTCGTCAGCACTGATCGCCCGCCTTCAACGAGGAAGGCATCACGTTCCGTTACAAGGACTATCGCCGGAACGGCCTCGACCGCCAGCAGGTGGTGCACGGCGCTGGCGAGTTCATCCGACGCTTCCTGCTACACGCCCTGCCCAAGGGCTTTCACCGCATCCGCCATTACGGCCTGCTCGCCAGCGGCAACCTCGAACGGCGCCCGCCGGCTGCGCGCGGTCGCGCCGCCTGTCCTCAATGACGTGGCGGTCGAGCCGACAGATGTCGGACCGCCGGGCCCGTGCTGCAGCGGCCAGATGGTCATCATCGAGATCCTCGAACGCCGCTATCAGCCGAGTGCCCCGGCGCCCTTCGCAAGCGCAGCCGAGAGATCAGCGTCGTCACCCACGGCTCGTCACCGATAAACGCGGCGACGCAGTAGCAGGAAAGCTGCAGGGATCACGAGCATCGACAAAAGAGGTGCCGTGACCATTCCGCCGATCATTGGGGCGGCGATCCGGCTCATCACTTCGGAGCCCGTCCCGGCACCGATCAGGATGGGAAACAGGCCGACGAGGATGACCGCAACGGTCATCGCCTTTGGCCGCACGCGGAGCAGCGCGCCCTCGCGCACGGCTTCTTCGATCGCTTCATCGTCAGGTGTCGGGCCGCGCTCGGAGAGGGCATGCTTGAGGTAGATCAGCATCACGACGCCGAACTCGGCCGATACACCGGCGAGTGCAATGAAGCCGACTCCCGTCGCGACCGACTGGTTGTAACCGAGCAGATACAGCAGCCACAGCCCGCCCGTCAGCGCAAACGGCAGGGTCCCCATGATGAGTGCCGCCTCGTCGAGCCGTCGGAAGGTCGCGTAGAGCAGCAGGAATATAATCAATAGCGTGGCAGGCACGACGATCTTCAGTCGCTCGATCGCGCGCTGAAGGAACTCGAACTGGCCGGTGTAAGTGACGCTGATCCCCGGCGGCAGCTTGACCCTTGCCGACACCACGCGTTGCAGATCGCCGACGATCGCCGTGAGCGGGCGATCACGCCCGTCGATATAGATCCACGTCACCGGCCGGCCGTTTTCGCTACGAAGCATTGGCGGGCCGTCGCTGACGCGGATATTGGCGACCGTCCCCAGCGTGACCTGCTGGAGCGATGGCGTCACCACCGGCAGGTTGCGCAGACCGTCGATGCTGTCGCGCACCTCGCGCGGATAGCGCACGCTGATCGGATATCGCGCCAGTCCCTCGATCGTCTGGCCGACCGTTTCGCCGCCGATTGCGCCTGACACGACGGCCTGGACGTCCGCTACGTTCATGCCATAGCGCGCCGCAGCGGCACGATCGATCTGCACGTCGATGTAACGACCGCCCGTCAGGCGCTCTGCAAGCGCCGTGCCGACGCCGGGCACGCTTTTTGCGAGCATCTCGATCTCACGCGCCACCTTGTCGATCTCGGCCAGACTGGAACCCGCGACCTTGATGCCGATCGGGCTCTTGATGCCGGTCGACAGCATGTCGATCCGGTTACGGATGGGCGGGATCCAGAAATTGGCCAGCCCCGGCACCTTCACGGCACGGTCGAGTTCGTCGATGAGCTTGTCCTGAGTCATCCCCGGGCGCCACTGGTCCTTCGGCTTGAAGCGGATTGTCGTTTCGAACATTTCAAGAGGCGCGGGATCGGTAGCGGTGTCGGCGCGTCCCGCTTTGCCGAACACGCTGTCGACCTCGGGAACGGTTTTGATCAGACGGTCGGTCAGCTGCAGCAGGCTTGCCGCCTTGGCGGTCGAGATGCCGGGCAGTGCCGAAGGCATATAGAGCAGGTCGCCTTCATTCATTTGCGGAATGAACTCGCCGCCGAGCTGGCTGATCGGCCATATGCTGGTGGCGAAGATAAGCGCGGCGATCACCAGCGCCTTCTTGGGCCGCGCGAGAACCCAATCGAGCGCCGGGCGATAGATGCGGGTTAGCCAGCGGTTGATCGGGTTGAAATCTTCCGAGGGGATTTTGCCACGGATCAGGAATCCCATCAGCACCGGGATAAGCGTGATCGACAAGATCGCGGCGGCGGCCATCGCATAGGTTTTGGTAAAGGCGAGTGGCGCGAACAGCCGACCTTCCTGTCCCTGCAGCGAGAAGATCGGGATGAATGAAAAGGTGATGATGAGCAGGCTGAGGAATAGTGCCGGGCCAACCTCGGCCGCAGCTTCAGTAACGATCACCCACCGTTCGGACGATTCCAACGTCGAATCGGGATGGTCGCGCGCCCAATGTTCGAGATGCTTGTGCGCATTTTCGATCATGACCACGGCGGCATCGACCATCGCGCCGATGGCGATGGCGATTCCGCCCAGCGACAGGATGTTGGCGTTCAACCCCTGAA
>NZ_JANMWY010000221.1:0-2043 GCF_031380695.1 Sphingomonas sp.
GCTGGGACGGAGTGAACCTCGATAGACCGAACCACCGAAGTCACATGGCATACGCCAGCTATAGCGGTATTCCGGGCGAAGCCGGTTGCCCAACAACTCATCCCAAGCAGCTCCCGACCTTCACGATGGCCGTTTGGTTCACGGTCGATGCCAACCTCGGCACGTGGAGCCTTTCAAGCGACGCGATGCATCCCGAGCTGCCGGTCGGTTCGACCTTCCACGCCGACTGGTTCGGGGCTTGGGACAATGGCGTCGAGGCGCAGTGGATGGACAATTGCATCAATCTAACGCTGAACTGCTCGGGCGGCGACCTTGGCAACGGTAAGCAGATCAAGAATGCCTGGGGCTTGAGCTGGGCCGCCAGTCCCCGGCTGGTTCCGGTACCCTGAGGCGAATGGAACGACATGTTGCGCCTTGGTACCTTGTCCGTTTTGCTTGCCGTACTGGTGGGGTGCGCCGACACTCCACCAGCAGGGACGTCCGCTGAGGCGCGTGAGATCAAGCGCGAGCGTGACGAACTTCATGCCCAGATCGACTTGATGAAGAAGCAGGTCCAGCGCGGCGAAACCCATGTCAAAAAATGACGGGCTGAATGCGCGACGGCCCGATCGAATCTCGCGCCTCCTATCAAACCAATCCGGCAATAGCCTCACCCTCTTCGCGATCGCGCTGCCGATGATTATCGGCGTGGTCGGGCTGGGGGTCGATACGGCGCACTGGATCGTCCTCAAGCGCCAATTGCAGGCCGTCGCCGACTCTGCGGCGATGAGCGGCAGCTTCACCGCGATCAAGGGCGGCGACATCGATTATGCCGTCGACGACGACGTCAGCCGCAATCGCGGCAAAATCGAGAATATGCAGACCCGCGCCACCCTGTCCCCCGAAAGTCGCCCCGGCGATCCCTATGCGGTGGCGGTGACGGTCAGCGCGCCGGCCGGCCTGTCCTTCTCATCGTTGTTCATGTCGAAGCCGCTGATCGTCTCGGCCTCGGCGACCGCGACGATGATCGAGACGCAGGATTTCTGCGCCTTCGCGCTAGACGGGTCGGACGAACCGGGAAACAGCATCGACCCCAACAGCAAGGTCGAAAGCGACTGCGGCATCGCCACCAATTCCTCCGCCGCCGACGCCGTCCGCGGTGATGCGTCGTCGCAATTCGCCGCGCGCAAGCTGTTCGCGGTCGGCGGGATCGTCGGGACCAGCGCGGATACCGGTGGTCGGGTCAAACCCTATTCGCTCAACCAGGGCGACCCGGGCGCCGACATCAAGCCGCCCGAAATCCCCAACACCGGTTGTCCCAACATGACGGTCAACCCGGGCGGCAACGAAGTCCAGCTTCAGCCGGGATGCTTCGGCAACCTCGTGCTGAACGGGAAGGTCAGGCTCAATCCTGGCAGCTATGTCCTTAATCGAGGCAATGTCCTGTTCGGTCCCAAGGCCGAGGTCACGTGCGACGGCTGTACCATCTTCCTCACCAGCCAGGACGCCGATGCGTCGCCGACATCGATCGGCAGCGCCAGGCTGGATCCGGCCGCCAACGTCCAGATGTCGGCCCCTTCGGAAGGTCCCTATAGCGGGCTGTTGATGGTCCAGGACCGCCGCGCCGCGCCCGAAGAGAAGGGCGAGGAGAATATCATCGCCGGCAATGCCAACTCGAAGCTCGACGGCATCATCTATTTCCCGTCGCAGACCCTGCGTCTCGACGGCAGCGCGTCGCCCGACATGAAATGCGCCCGGCTGATCGGTCGCAAGCTGATCCTGGCAGGTCATATCCTGATCACGCGGGGCTGCATCGCCGACAAGGGCAAGCTCAAGCTGTCGGGCGCGGAAGTGAAACTGGTCAGCTAACCGCCGGTGTCGCGGTGGCAACTGCCGTCAGGGCATGCAGGCGAGGCCGGTCCCATCGGGATCGAGTTCATGGCGATAGCCGGGGCGGCCGGCCAACAGCGGCGCCTTCCCGGCCGCGCGAACTTCCCCGCAATTGGCGAAGCTGATCACGTGACCTTGCGCGTCTTGGGCGGGAATCTCCGCCGAGCGAAGCTC
>NZ_JANMWY010000225.1:0-4460 GCF_031380695.1 Sphingomonas sp.
GCCCGCCGACCTCGCTCGACCCTTCGAGGTCGGTCGTCAGACTCAATGTCTCGTTGCGAAACGTCTTGCCCAGTTCCTGGCTGTGCTGAGTCAGCGTCGACAAGCGATAGCTGTAGAACGGCCGGATCACCCCGACTGATCCGAACACCTGGCACGTTCCCCGGATCGCGCCTGTCTCGGGATCCTCCAGCACGAACAGATACAGCGTTCCCGCCTGCTCTTCCGCTTCCAGCGCAAACCCTTCTTCCGACCGCGCGATCTTGTCAGTCAGCGTCTGCTTGTCGGCGGGCAGGTTAGTGAACCCGCCGCCGGTCAGCTTGGCCATTTCATAGATGGCCGGGAAGTCGTCGGGATTGGCCGGGCGGACTCGAAAGCTCATGCGCCCTCCGCCAGCCGCAACAGGGTCACCGCCGACAGCGCCGCGCGCTCGGCCAAACTCGCGATAATCAGATATTCCTCCATCGAATGAATCTTGCCGCCGCGGACGCCCATTGTGTCGATCACCGGCACCCCGCACGCCGCGACATTATTGCCGTCGCACACCCCGCCCGACGGTTGCCAGCGGATCGCCTGGCCCAGGTCGGCGCCGGTCTGCCGGACCAAGCCGAACAATTGCTCGGCCTTCGCATCCATCGGCTTGGGCGGCCGCCCGAACGACCCATGGGCGTGGATCGTCACCTGATGCTCTGCCGCAACCGTTGCAACCGCGCCGTCGATCAGCGATTGCGCCCGCGCCTGGTCCTCGATCGTTGCCGGACGCACGTTGACGCGCAGGACGGCATGGTCGGGCACGACATTGTTCGGCCCGCCGCCGTCGACCTTGGCGACGTTGACCGACAGCCGCGGTCCCTTCGCTGCGGTCAGCCGCAACGCCAAATCCGCCGCCGCGACCACCGCGTTGCGCCCATCCTCCGGATTGCGCCCGGCATGGGCCGACTTGCCGGAGATAACGAAACTGAAATTGCCGCTCCCTGGCCGCGCGCCCGCCAGTGTCCCGTCGGGCAGGGCGGCCGGCTCATAGGTCAGCGCCGCCCGCTTGCCCCGCGCCGCCGCCGCGATCAGCGCCGCCGACCCCGGCGATCCGACTTCCTCGTCCGAATTGATGACCACTTCATAGCCGAACTGCGCAGCGATCGGCGACTGCTCGACCGCCTCCAGCGCCGCCAGCATCACCGCAATCCCGCCCTTCATGTCGGCCACCCCTGGCCCGCGGAGCACGCCGTCCTCCAGCCATGTCAGCGTCTGAAAGATATGATCCGCCCCGAACACCGTATCCATATGCCCGGTCAGCAGCATTTGCACCGGCGCGTGGGGTCGCACCGTCAGATGCAGGTTGCGGCCATGCTGCATGCTGTAGCTCTTCCCCGCCGCATCGACCGCCTCGACCGAAGCCGCCTCGCGCAGGCTCACCTCGCCCGGCAACACTGCAAACGCATCGGCCAGCAGCGCGGCGACATCGGCCAGCCCGTCGAGATTGCGCGATCCCGAATTGATCAGGCTCCACGCTTCGACTTGCGCCAGCATCGGCGCGGCCTGCGCGGCCTCTGCCGCGGCCTGTTCGTTACTCGTGAGGTTCCCCATGCGCCCGCTCTAGCGCGCCGCAACGCCGCTTGCCACCACCCGCGCCGTGGCTAAGATCGTCGCAGGATTATTTGCTGGAGAAACCTATGCGCCGCGCCTTATCCCTGTTAATGGCCCTCCTCGGTACGACGGCCGCGCCCGCGCTGGCGCAGACTGCTCCGCGACCCGATCAACTCGCTTACCGCGCGCTGTACAAGGAACTGGTGGAGACCAACACGACGCTGTCGTCGGGCAGTTGCACGCTGGCCGCAGAACGCATGGCTGCCCATCTCAAGGCGGCGGGGATCGCGCAGACCGACCTTCATCTCTTCAGCGTCCCCGATCATCCCAAGGAGGGCGGTCTTGTTGCTATCTATCCGGGACGCGATCCGAAGGCGAAGGCGGTGCTGATGCTCGCGCACATCGACGTGGTCGAGGCAAAGCGGGAAGACTGGACCCGCGATCCGTTCACGCTGGTCGAGGAGAATGGCAATTTCTATGCGCGCGGCGCGTTCGACGACAAGGCGATGGCGGCGATCTGGGTCGACACGCTGATCCGCTACAAGCAGGAGGGATTCAAGCCGCGGCGCACGCTCAAGCTTGCGCTGACCTGCGGCGAGGAGACCAACGGCGCCTTCAACGGCGCGCAATATCTCGCCACCAACAAGCGCGATCTGATCGACGCCGCCTTCGCCGTCAACGAGGGCGGCGGCGGCAAGCTCGACGAGAATGGCAAGCCGATGTTCCTGGGCATCCAGGTGGGCGAGAAGTTGTCGCAGAATTACACGCTAGAGGTCACCAACAAAGGCGGCCACAGCTCGCGCCCGCTCCCCGACAACGCCATTTATCACCTCGTCCATGCGCTGGATAAGATCGAGGCCTATCGCTTCCCGGTCGAATTTAGCGCCACTACACGCGATTTCTTCGTCCGCATCGCGCCGACGCGGACCCCGGCCGACCAGGCCGCGATCCGCACCCTGCTCGCGACGCCGGCCGATGAGTCGTCGCGCAGCACGCTGGAACGCGATCCCGATCTCAACGCGATCCTGCACACCAATTGCGTCGCCACCCTGCTCAACGCCGGTCACGCGACCAACGCTTTGCCGCAGCGTGCGACGGCCAATATCAATTGCCGCATTTTCCCCGGCACCAGCGCGGATGCGGTTCGCCAGACGCTCGTCGGCGTCATCGCCGATCCCAAGGTAGCGGTCTCGATCCGCGAAGTGCGCAACGCGCCCGCGCCGCCGCCGCCGCTCGATCCCAAGGTGCTGGCCCCGGCCGAAAAGCTGGCCGCGCAGATGTGGCCCGGCCTTCCCAACGTGCGGATCATGTCGGCTGGCGCGACCGACGGCGCCTTCCTGACGCCGGTCGGCATTCCGACCTATGGCATCTCAGGCATGTTCCTCGATCCCGATGGCGACGGCATGCACGGCCTCAACGAGCGGGTGCGCGTGAAGGTGCTCTACGACAGCCGCGACTATCTCTACCGGCTGATGAAGATTTACGCCGAACAGCCCGAGTGACTCATCACAGATAGGCGGCGAAATGTACCAGCAGCTGCCGGTAAAGGTCCCGCTTGAACGGCACGATCAGGTTCGGCAGCAGCGCCGGCTCTACCCACTTCCAGTCGTCGAACTCGGGGTGCTTCGTCGCAATGTCGACGTCGCTCTCGTGCCCCAGGAACCGGCACAGATACCAGTCCTGAAGCTGGCCGACATATTTGCCTTTCCAGAACTTGCCGCGCAGCTCGGACGGCAGGTCATAGCGCAACCGCTCGGGGGCCTCGGCGATCCGCTCGACCAGGTAGGGCGGGATCCCGGTCTCTTCCTCCAACTCGCGCAGCGCGGTGTCCCAGGGCTCTTCGCCCTTGTCCATGCCCCCCTGCGGCATCTGCCATGCCTCGGCACGATAATCGATCCGCTTGCCGACCCACGCCTTACCCTCGGCGTTGAGTAGCATCACCCCGACCCCGCGGCGATAGAGATGGTCGTCGTCGGTCATGAAAAGCTCCTTGCAACCGTCGCCGCTCCTGCCGCGTTTCGGCCGTGAAGAACAGGCCTAGGTTCGCTCATTTCGAGGCTTTATACCGCCGGCCAGCGGCAAGGAGTTGGACCCATGTGTGACGATCTCATCCACCCCGGCCTGGTCGATGACCCCCGCCTGACCCGCCGCGCCTTCGGCCTGATCGCCGCCGCCACCACAGCGACCGCCGCCACGCTGCCGTCCGCAGCGGTGACCGAGCAGGACGTGATGGTGAAAACTCTCGGCGGCGTGTGTGACGCGGTCCTGTTCACTCCGACCAAGGTCGGCAAATATAGCGCGGTTCTCATCTGGCCCGACATCATGGGCCTGCGCCCTGCGTTCCGCGACATGGGCCGCCGCCTCGCCGCGCAGGGCCATGTCGTGCTCGTCCCCAACCCATTCTACCGCTCGAAGAAAGCACCGGTGATCGAAGGCCCGGTCGACTTCGGCAATCCCGCGACCCGCGCCACGCTGATGGGCTTTCGCAAGGCGATCGGCGATGCCGGCGCGGCGCGCGACGCCACCGCCTATTTCGCTTTGCTCGACGCGCAGAAAAAGACCGATCGCACGCGCAAGGCCGGGGTTCAGGGCTATTGCATGGGCGGCACGCTGAGCATCATCACCGCCGCCGCGCTGCCCGACCGCATCGCCGCCGTCGCGAGCTTCCACGGCGGCAACGGCCTCGTCACCGCCGAGCCCAACAGCCCGCACCTGCTCATCCCCAAGACCAAAGCCCGCTTCCTGATGTTGCAGGCGCAGAACGACGATAAGCAGAACCCGGCGATGAAGGACCAACTCAAGGCCGCCTTCGCCGCCGCCCACCGCCCGGCCACGGTCGAAGTCTATCCCGCCGACCACGGCTGGTGCGTGCCCGGCGG
>NZ_JANMWY010000244.1:0-21933 GCF_031380695.1 Sphingomonas sp.
TCGGCCAGCCAGCCGGTCAGCACGCCATCGGCGATGAGGTCGCTCGCGGCCGTCGGCAGGCCCTCGCTGTCGAACGCGCGCGACCGCAGGCCGCGGATGCGATGCGGATCGTCGCGGATGATGATCCCGGGCGCGAAGATGCGCTGGCCGAGCCGGTCCTGCAGGAAGCTCGCCTTGCGGGCGATGCTCGATCCGGTGATCGCGCCGGCGAAATGTCCGAGCAGCGAGGTCGCGACGCGCGGATCGAACAGCACTGCGATCTTGCCGGACCCGCACTTGACCGGGTCGAGCCGGGCGGCGGCGCGGCGACCGGCCTCCGCGCCGACCTCGGCCGGGCCGCGCAGGTCGGCGAGGAAGCGGACGCTGTCATAGTCATAGTCGCGTTCGAGTGCGCCCGCCTCGCCAGCGATGACGCTCGCCGACACGCCATGCCCCGACCCCTGCCGCGCGGCGGCAAAGCCGTGCGAGGTGGCGATGGCCATGACCGACTCCGAGGCCGAGGCGCTGCCCCCGCCGCTGTTCGACACGCGCGGTACCGCCAGCGCTGCGGACTCTGCCGTCAGCGCGCGTTCCTTGAGCTCGGCGGGGCTGACCTCGACCGGGTCGTAAAGGTCGAAATCGGCGGCTTCGCCGGACTGAAGCATTGCGGCCGGTGCAAGGCCGGCATAGGGATCCTCGGGCGCTTGCCCCGCCATCGCCAGCACCCGCTCGACCAGCGCGCCGAGCGTGTCGGAGTCCAGTGCTGACGAAGCGACGCTGGCCGAGCGCTGGCCGACGAAGACGCGCAATCCGATATCCTCGCCTTCTGACGACGAGACATCCTCGAGCGCACCCATGCGCACTTTTACCGATTGCGAGCGGTCGGCGATGTAGACCGCGTCGGCGGCGTCGGCACCGGCCTTGCGGGCGCGGTCGACAAGGGCGGCGGCAGTGTCGCGGGCGGCGTCTGGGGTCAGCATCGGGAGCGATTAGAGCTTCAGCCCGTCGCCGACAAGTTTTCCGCTGACAAGCCAACGCTCAGCATGGCGAGGAACACGAGCAGCCCGCACGTCCGGTTCGACCGGAACAGCGCCAAGGCTCCGGCGGGATTGGTCGGGTCGGTTCGCACTGCCTGCCAGCCGAGGTGCAAGGCGGCCGGGAGCAAAGCCAGCAACGCCAGCGGGCGTGCGTCGACGAGGTGGATCGCCACGCTCCATCCCGCCAGCGCCAGGGCATAGAAAATGCCGACGCCGAGCGCGGCATGACGGCCGAGGCGGCGGGCGGATGATTTGACCCCGACCAGTGCGTCGTCCTCAATATCCTGGATCGCGTAGAGCGTGTCATAGCCGACTACCCACGCGAGGCTTCCCGCCCACAGCCATAGCGGTGCGGGGTCGATGGTCCCCGTCACCGCCGGCCAGCCGACGATCGCACCCCAAGAGAAGACCAGCCCGAGCCACGCCTGCGGCCACCAGGTGATGCGCTTCATGAACGGATAGGCGGCGACCGGCAGCAGCGAGGCCAGCGCGGCAATCTGGGCCGTCCGGCCAAGCTGGAGCAGGACGACCAATCCGACGAGGCACAAGGCGATCGCCAGTGTCCAAGCGGCGGCAAGGCTGGTGCGGCCATTGGCGAGCGGGCGCAGCCGCGTGCGATAGACCTGCCGGTCGAGATCGCGGTCGACGATGTCGTTATAGACGCATCCCGCCGATCGCATCGCAAAGGCACCGAGCCCGAGCCAGGCAAACAGTGCCCATTGCCCGCCGACTCCGGCGAGCGCGACGCTCCACGCGCACGGCCAATAGAGCAGCCAGCAGCCGATCGGCCGGTCGAGCCGCATCAGCGAAGCAAGCGGGCGGAGCGGCGCGGGCAGGCCGCCAATGAGGCCACGACGCTCGCTGTCCGGAACCGTCTCGATCGCGCTCATCCAACTGTCCTAGCCAGCCGCGCCGCCAGGTGAAAGCGGCTTGTTCGGCGGCAACCATATCCGAAGCGGAGCAATGGTTAAGTCACGCCACACTCACGCAAATTACGAACGACCCAAGTCATCGACGTCAGTCGCGGGCGGCGTTCAGGGATTGAAAACAGTGAAACCACGCGAGCCCCGACGAAAGGTCTTCATTTCAGCGCGAATGCGTTGCGACGGGCGGTGGAGCGATGTCCGCGTCCTGGACGCTGCGTCGCGCGGGTTCCTCATCCACGCGCATCAACCACCGCAGAGGGGCACCTATGTTGAACTTGGTCGCGGTCCCCGGACCTTCGTGGCGCGGGTCGTCTGGTCGCATCACCAGCGGTTCGGCGTCCGCACCCAGGACAGGATCGACGTCGACGCCTTCATCGATTCGCCCTCGTCAAAGCAGTTGGCGCGGGCCAGGCGGTCAGACACGGCGGCGATCGAGCGCCGCTCGGCAAATCGGCGGCGCGAAGGGGTGAGAGAGCGACTGGCGCACAGCCAGGCAAGGGCCCGCACGCTGGAATATTTTTCGATCGTCGCGGTTAGCGGAATCGCCGCGACGGCGTTTATGGAATTGGTGCAGCAGATCTTTGCCGGCCCTGTAGCTGCCGTTTCATCGGCGCTCGCTCATTAGGGTCGGTCCATCACGCATGAGAATGGGCGGCCGCGTTGCCGCGACCGCCCACTTCTGGTCAGAACGGCTTATTGATAACTGGCGGTCAGGTCGAACTGCGCCGTGTACAGGCCATTCGCCTGGCTCGCGGCGATGGCGAAGTTACCGCCGACGCCGACCGAGAACGCCTGGGTCGCGCCGATCGTCCGGCTGGCGCCGCCCGAATCGAGCGACAGGCTGGTCACGCTCAACGTGTCAGTTGCGTTGCTGGTGCTGACGAGCAAAGTCGGCGCGGCCAGCGTCAGCAGAACGAGCTGGTTGGTCGTGCCGGCACCGGCGAATTCGGCGCGGCCACCCGGAGCGGTCGGAACTTCGGTAATCCCGCCAGTCGACGAGCGCGCGCCGGTGTCGGCGTCGATCGAGACGGTTCCGGCGACGGCGCTGGCGATGATCGTGCCGAAGTCGAGATCGCTGACCTTGGTCAGGGTCAGCGGCTGGAGCACTAGGCCACGAGCTTCGGCGGAAGCGGTTGCGCTGATCGCGGCGGCGGCCGGCGTGGCCGAAACGAGAAGTGCGGCAATCGCCGCGAGCTTGTAAGTTGTCTTCACTGTCATGTCCCCACTTGGTTTTGAGAATTGCGTCTATGACGGGGACAACTCAAGACATGCGTAACAGCAATGGTTTGCTACCTATTTACCTTATTCGGTTTATTAATGGCGTGGCGACAGTTGGACGTGGCGGGAAAGCGGCGCCGGCGCTAGACGATCGACGATGCCCGCCACCCCCGCCTGGCCGCCGCGATCGCTGATCCGCCTGTTCGTGCGTGAATCGCTTGCCCCGGGCGCTCAGGTCGAGCTTGATTCCGCCCAGGCTCATTACCTCGGCAATGTCATGCGGCTCGCGGTCGGCGGCGAATTGCTCCTGTTCGACGGACAGTCGGGAGAATGGCAGGCGCGCGTTGCCGAGGTCGGCAAGAAACGCATGACGCTCGCCGTCGACCGGCGGACGAAACCCGCCGAGGCGGTGCCGGACCTGTGCCTCGCTTTCGCCCCGGTCAAGCGGGCGCAGACCGAATGGCTAATCGAAAAGGCAACCGAGTTGGGCGTCGCCCGGCTGCAACCGGTCATCACGCGGCGGACGATCGTCGAGCGGATCAAGCTGGAGCGGCTCGAGGCAATCGCAATCGAGGCGGCGGAGCAATGCGGCCGCACGCTGCTGCCGTCGATCACCGATCCGATCCCGCTCGATCGATTGCTGGCAGGCCACGACGCGGGACGGATCCTCTATTTCGCCGACGAAACTGGCGGCGCGACTTTGGCAGAAACGATCAGACCCGGACCCGCGACCATCCTGATCGGCCCCGAAGGCGGCTTCACGCCCGAGGAACGCGATGCGATCCGTGCCACGCCCGGCGCGCGCACCATCTCGCTCGGTCCGCGAATCCTGCGCGCCGAAACTGCGGCGCTCGCCGCCATCACGGGGTGGATGGTGCTCGCCGGGGACTGGCGGAGTCCCGGGCTGGCGCCGTCGCTGCGCGACAGCTAGTGGCGCTTCCATGACCACGCGCACCGACACCTCCGAAACGCCGCTGATCGAGGGGCGGGACGATCTCCTGTCGGTCTTTTCGGGGGGCGAGAAGCCGCGCGACAAATGGCTGATCGGGACCGAGCACGAGAAATTCGTCTATCGCACCGCCGACCATCGCGCGCCGTCGTATGACGAGCCCGGCGGCATCCGCGACCTGCTGATGGGTCTGACCGAGTTTGGCTGGACGCCGGTGATCGAAAGCGGGAACGTCATCGCGCTGGCCGGCATGGACGGCACGATCAGCCTCGAGCCGGCCGGACAGCTCGAACTGTCGGGCGCGGCGTTGTCCGATCTCCACGCGACCTGCGCCGAGGCCGGGCGCCATCTCGACCAGGTCAAAGCGGTCGGCGACCGGCTCGGTATCGGTTTCCTCGGGCTCGGCATGTGGCCCGACAAGACCCGCGCCGAGCTGCCGGTGATGCCCAAGGGGCGCTATGCGATCATGCTCAATCACATGCCGCGCGTGGGTTCGCTCGGGCTCGACATGATGCTGCGCACCTGCACCATCCAGGTCAACCTCGACTATGCGAGCGAGGCCGACATGGTGAAGAAGTTCCGGGTCGGCTTGGCGCTGCAGCCGGTGGCGACCGCGTTGTTCGCCAATTCGCCGCTGACCGAGGGCAAGCCCAACGGCTTCAAGAGCTTCCGCAGCCACATCTGGGAAGACACCGATCCGCACCGTACCGGCATGCTGCCGTTCGTGTTCGACGACGGCTTCGGCTATGAGCGCTACTGCGACTATGCGCTCGACGTCCCGATGTATTTTGTCTTCCGCGATGGCAAATATATCGACGCCGCAGGCAAGAGCTTCCGCGACTTCCTCGACGGCCGGCTCGACGTCCTGCCCGGTGAAAAACCACGGTTGAGCGATTGGGTTGATCATCTCTCAACCGCTTTTCCCGAGGTTCGACTGAAGAGCTTCCTCGAGATGCGCGGAGCCGATGGCGGGCGTTGGGGCCGAATCTGCGCGCTGCCGGCGCTGTGGGTCGGGCTGCTCTACGGCTCGAACGCGCTCGACGCGGCGTGGGACCGTGTCAAGCATTGGACGATCGAGGAGCGCGAGGCGCTGCGCCACGCCGTCCCGCGCCTTGCCCTCGAAGCCCCGGTGCCGGGCGGCGGGACGATGCGCGACCTTGCCCGCGAAGTGCTCGAAATCGCCGCCGCCGGCCTGACCGAACGCGCCGAATTGAACCTGGCGGGCGACAATGAAGGTGGCTTCCTCGACCCCCTGCGCGAAGTGGTGGCGAGCGGCATGACCTTTGCCGACCGGTTGCTCGAGCGCTTCGCCGGTGAATGGAACGGTGACGTGTCGAAGGTTTACAACGAGTTCAGCTTCTGATGGAGCAGGCCATGACCAATCGCCGCACCCTCTACCCCGAGATCGAGCCGCGCGAGAGCGGCATGCTAAATGTCGGCGACGGCCACTCGCTCTATTGGGAGCGCAGCGGCAATCCCGCCGGCAAGCCGGTCGTCTTCCTCCACGGCGGCCCCGGCGGCGGCTCCAGCCCGGCGCACCGCCGCCAGTTCGATCCGGCGCGCTACGACATCCTCGTCTTCGACCAGCGCGGCGCGGGCAAGTCTACTCCTCACGCCAGCCTCGACGCCAACACGACGTGGCACCTTATCGACGACATCGAGCGGCTACGCACGCATTTTGGCATCGATCGCTGGATGGTGTTCGGCGGGTCGTGGGGCTCGACGCTGGCGCTGGCCTATGCCGAGACTCATCCCTCGCGAGTCACCGAACTCGTCCTGCGCGGCGTGTTCACCTTCGACCAGGCTGAGGTCGACTGGCTGTACAAGGAGGGTGGGGCGTCGTCGCTTTATCCCGACGGCTGGGACGAGTTCGTCGCCCTGATTGCCGAGGCCGAGCGCGACGACCTCGTGACCGCCTACCAGCGCGTGCTGACCGGCGGCGACCCCGCGGCGCGCCTGATCGCCGCGACCGCGTGGAGCAAGTGGGAAGCGATTACCGTCACCCTCCTGCCCAGCGCCGAGACCGAGGAGCATTTCACCGACCCCGAGGTCGCCATCGCCGTTGCCCGGATCGAGAATCATTACATGGCCAATCGCGGCTGGCTGGTCGAAGGCCAGCTGCTCGACGGCGCGGCCAAGCTGCGCGGCATCCCCGGCGTCATCGTTCAGGGCCGCCACGACTGCTGTACCCCGCCGCGTGCCGCCTGGGCTTTGCACAAGGCGTGGCCCGAGGCGGAACTCAACATCATCCCCGACGGCGGGCATTTGTTCAGCGAGCCGGGCGTGCTCGACGGCCTCATTCGCGCGACGGATAAATTCGCAGCGGCCTGACTGGTCTCACGAAACTACTGGAAACGCGTGACTAAATAAGCGATGGAGGCGAAATGAATCTCGCCTGGGGGGCTTTGCACGCCGGACTTCAGTCCGTGCTCGACACCGCACTCGATGCGGTCGTCGTGATGAATGATGATGGCCATATTGTCGGCTGGAACGCAGTGGCCGAGCGGACCTTCGGCTGGACCGCCGCCGAGGCGATCGGCTTGACGCTGAGCGAAACCATCGTTCCGCCCGTTCACCGCCAGGGACACGAAACCGGTCTCGCCCACTTCCACGCCACCGGCGAAGGCCCGGTGCTGGGGAAGCGGATCGAGGTCGCCGCGCTGTGCCGTGACGGCCGCGAGATTCCGGTCGAACTGTCGATCAACGCCAGCGAGCAATTCGGTGAACGGCTATTCGTCGGCTTCTTGCGCGATATTTCTGAACGGTTGAATCAGGCCGAGCGCCAGCAGCGCATACTCCAGGAATCCGAGCATCGGGTGAAGAACATGCTGACCGTCGTCGCCGCGATCGCGCAGCAGACCGCGCGCGTCTCGCCCGACTTGGCCACTTTCAGCGAAGCCTTTTCCGGTCGCCTCCAGTCGCTCGCCCGCGCGCACCAGCTGCTGGTCGGCCGAACGGTCAGCGACGTCGCTCTTACCGCGCTTGCCGAACAAGTGCTCGGCGCCGACGTCGCCAATGGCCGCGCTCGCTTTGCCGGCCCCGAGATCCTGCTCGCCCCCGATCAGTTGCTCGGCCTGTCGATGATCCTTCACGAGCTCTACACCAACGCCGTCAAATATGGCGCGCTGTGCAGTCAGGATGGCGAGGTCGCGCTCGACTGGGAGATCGAGGAGGGCGAGGTCGTCATGCGGTGGGCCGAATGCGGGCCGGCATGCGAGCCGGAGGGAACCAGCAGCGGCTTCGGCCAGCGAATGATCGCGCTCAGCGTCAAGTCCGAACTCGGCGGAACGATCGAGCGCGACTGGCGGCCCGAGGGTTTGACCGTCGTTCTGCGATTCCCGCTGGCGCGCGCCGGAGTTGCAAGCACGGCCTAGCCTTTTTGGTCCGAGCCGCTAAGCGCTCCGGGCATGACCATCACGCCCCAAATCGTCGCCGAGCACGGCTTTTCGCCCGAAGAATATCGGAATGTGCTCCACGCCATGGGGCGCGAGCCGAATTTGCTCGAGCTCGGCGTCTTCTCGGTCATGTGGTCCGAACATTGCTCGTATAAATCGTCGCGCATCCACCTGAAGAAACTCCCGACGACCGCGCCGTGGGTGATCTGCGGACCCGGCGAGAATGCCGGGGTGATCGATATCGGCGAAGGACCGAACGGGACGAAGCTCGCCGCCATCTTCAAGATGGAGAGCCACAACCACCCCAGCTACATCGAGCCCTATCAGGGCGCGGCGACCGGGGTCGGCGGCATCCTCCGCGATGTGTTCACCATGGGTGCGCGGCCGGTCGCCAACCTCAATGCGCTGCGCTTCGGACAACCCGACCATCCCAAGATGCGGCACCTGGTCGCGGGCGTCGTCGCGGGCATCGGCGGCTATGGCAATTGCGTCGGCGTGCCGACCGTCGGCGGCGAGGTCAATTTCGACGCGGCCTACGACGGCAATATCCTCGTCAACGCGATGACCGTGGGCATCCCCGCACACGACAAGCTCTTCTATTCGGCGGCGTCGGGCGTCGGCAACAAGCTCGTCTATGTCGGATCGAAGACCGGCCGCGACGGTATCCACGGCGCGACCATGGCCAGCGCCGACTTCTCCGAGGATTCGGAGGAGAAGCGTCCGACCGTCCAGGTCGGCGATCCGTTCACCGAGAAATTGCTGATCGAGGCCTGCCTCGAGCTGATGGCGTCCGACGCGATCGTCGCGATCCAGGACATGGGGGCGGCGGGGCTGACCTCGTCGAGCGTCGAGATGGCGTCGAAGGGCGGCGTCGGCATCCGCTTGAACATGGACGCCGTGCCGTGCCGCGAGGAGGGGATGACCCCTTACGAGATGATGCTGTCGGAATCGCAGGAGCGGATGCTGATGGTGCTGAAACCCGGCCGCGAGGATTTTGCCGAGGCGATCTTCCGCAAGTGGGAGCTTGATTTCGCGATCATCGGCGAGGTGACCGAGGGCGGCCACATGGTGCTCGAATGGCAGGGCGGGACCGTCGCCGACATCCCGCTCGGCCCGCTCGCCGACGACGCACCGCTGTACGAGCGGCCCTACCTCAGCCAGGACGAGTATAAGGCGTGGGCCAAGGTCGCGCTGCTCGGCGATATCCCCGAATCGACCGACATCGCCGCCGACCTGCTCAAGCTGATGGCCTCCCCCGCCATCGCCTCGCGCCGCTGGATCTGGGAGCAGTATGACAGCCAGGTCGGGGCGGATACGGTACAAACGGGCGGCGACGCGGCGATCGTGCGGATCCACGGGACCAAGCGCGGGCTGGCGATGACCACCGACTGCACCCCGCGCTATTGCTACGCCGACCCGGTCGAGGGCGGGAAACAGGCCGTCGCCGAGGCCTATCGCAACCTGTGCGCGGTCGGCGCGACGCCGCTGGCGGTGACCAACTGCCTCAACTTCGGCAACCCCCAGCGGCCCGAGATCATGGCCCAGATCGTGGGATGTTTGCAGGGGATGAGCGAAGCGTGCGTGGCGCTCGACATGCCGATCGTGAGCGGGAATGTCAGCCTCTATAACGAGACCAAGAACGACGACGGGACAGGAAGCGCGATCTTGCCGACTCCGGCGATCGGCGCGGTCGGCGTGATCGAAGATGTCGCGAAGGCCGCCACCATCGCGTTCAAGGCCGAGGGCGAAACGCTTGTCCTGATCGGCCATAGCGACAGCTATGTCGGGCAGTCGCTGTGGTTGAGCGAAATTCATGGCCGTCGTGATGGTTTGCCACCCAAGGTCGATCTCGCCGCCGAGCGACGCGCCGGCGAATGCGTCCGCGCCCTGATCGCCGATGCACTGGTCAGCGCGGTCCACGACTGTTCTGATGGCGGCGCGGCTGTCGCTATCGCGGAAATGGCTTTGGCTGGCGGTATCGGGATGGCGATGACCGTGGTTCCACAAATCCCAAACCCCGGCGCGATCCTGTTCGGAGAGGACCAGGCGCGCTTCGTCGTCACGACGCGCGATTCGGCCGCCGTCCGCACTTCCGCCAACGCCGCTCAGCTATTCGCGATCGAGATCGGCACTACCGGAGGTGACGGGCTGAGCTTCGACCTGGTCGGGCGGGGCGGCGTTCAGTTCGTCCCCCTCGCCGACCTCCGCGCCGCGCACGAAGGCTTCTTCCCGACCCTCATGGGAGTGACGGCGGAATATTGAGTGCGGAATGCTCCCAGCATTCCGCAGATCATGTCGGGGGCATGATCGGCCTCAATCTTCCGTCATCACTGACGCCGCGCTGGCGTGATGCATTGAATTGCGCATCAAATGATGCTACTGAAATTGTATGCGCACTACGATCACCATCGACGATGAACTCCTCGCGAAGGCGATGGAATATACCGGTATCAAGGAGCGGGCGACCCTCATCCGCATGGCGCTAGAAGGCCTCGTTGCGCGCGAGGCTGGGCGGCGGATCGCGCGACTGGGCGGGTCCGACCCTGACGCTTGGGCGGCGCCGCGTCGACGGTCCGAGGCCGCGTGATCCTGGTCGATACGTCGATCTGGATCGACCATATCAACAAGGGCCCGGAAAAGCATCTCGATTACCTCCTTGCCGGAGAAAGTGTCGTCGTGCATCCGTTCGTGTTCGGCGAGATTGCGATGGGATCACTCAAGTCGCGGCGGACCCAACTCACCTTTCTGGGCGATCTGCATCGCGTCGAAATCGCTAGCGAAATCGAGGTCCGGAGCCTGATCGAAAATGAGAAGCTCTTTGGGACGGGCCTTACATATATCGACGCCCATCTTCTTGCGGCCGTCGTCGCGAATTTCATGGCCGGTCAGTTGCGATTGTGGACTCGCGACAAGGCGCTCCACGAACAGGCCATCCGCCTCGGCGTCGCCTACGAACCCTAAAGCCGTCCGAAATCCTGGTTGGCGACCTTCTTGTTGCCAAAATTCTGGTTGGTGCGGACCAGCAGCGGGTTGGTCGCCTTGTCGAACAGGTCGATCGTCGCGTCGAACAGCTGGCGCAGGCGGACCACGTCGGGGACCAACTCGTCGGGGAAGCGGTGAGTCTCGACGCACGACCGCGCGGTCGCCTCGATCGTCTCGGCGACTTCGGCCAGCGGTCCTGCACCGAACTGCAGCGATTCGCCCTTCAGCGTATGCGCCGGAATGACCAGTGCGACGCTGTTCTCCTCGTGCATCGCTGCCTCGATCGCGCGCACGCTCTTGATCCCGTCCTCGCGGAAATAGGTCAGGATGCGGATGAAGCCCGGGCCAAGCTCCGCCCGGCTCCGCTCGAAATGATTCCAGTCGACCAGGTCGAGGTGATCGTCGGTCACATATGGCTCCCAGACCCCGGACACGGGGCTCGCAATCCGCATGTCCTAATCCGCAAAGGGTAAAGGGAGGGTTATGATCGCGTGGCTTTACGAAGAGCTGAGGCTGCGGACCGTGCCGTTCTTCTAACGAGAAGCGGGGCGTCCGCCGCCGGGATTGGCGGTGTGATAGGGGTTTTTCGTCGCCCGCATCGACAGGCGCAGCGGCACCGGACCCAGCTTCAGGTCGCGCCGCATCGAGTTGATCAGGTAGCGCTGATAGCTGTCGGGCAGCTGGTCGACGCGCGTGCCGAAGATGACGAAGCTCGGCGGGCGCGACTTGACCTGGGTGATGTAGCGCAGCTTGACCCGCTTGCCGCCCGGCGCCGGCGGCGGATTGGTGTCGACCGCCTTCTCGAACCAGCGATTGAGCTCGCCCGTGGTAACGCGCCGCGACCACGCCTCGCGCAGTTTAAATGCCGCCTTGAGCAGCACGTCGATGCCCTTGCCCGACTTGGCCGACACGGTCAGCAGGGTGACGCCCTTAAGCTGGGACAGGCCTTCCTCCAGCGCCGCCTTGACCCCGTTGAACAGCGCCGACGCGCCCTCGGCAACGTCCCATTTGTTGAGCGCGATGATCAGCGCGCGGCCTTCTTCATGGACCGAGTCGGCGATGCGCAGATCCTGCGCTTCGAGCCCGCGCGTCGCATCGAGCAGGAGGACGACGACTTCAGCCATGTCGATCGCGCGGCGAGTGTCGAACGCCGACAATTTCTCCAGCTTGTCCTCGACCTTGGCGCGCTTGCGCAGGCCGGCGGTATCGACCAGCTGGACCGCGCGGGGCGTGCCGCCGTCATCGATCCATTGCCAGTCGAGCGTGATCGAATCGCGCGTGATCCCGGCTTCGGGCCCGGTGATCATCCGCTCCTCGCCGAGCATACGGTTGACCAGCGTCGACTTGCCGGCGTTGGGCCGCCCGACGATCGCCAACTTGAGCGGCGCATGCTCGTCGTCCACGTCGGCGTCGAGCTCGTCGCCTTCGACGACCTCGCGTTCGACGTGGGGGCGCAGCGCGTCGAACAGGTCGGCCAGGCCCTCGCCATGTTCGGCGCTGATCGCAAGCGGATCGCCCAGCCCGAGTTTGTAAGCCTCCAGCCGTCCGGCTTCGGCGCCGCGCCCTTCGGCCTTGTTGGCGGCGACGATCACCGGTGTGTTCTCGCTGCGCAGCCAGCGCCCGATTTCCTCGTCGAGCGAGGTCAGGCCTTCGCGCGCGTCATAGAGGAACAGCGCGACATCGGCATCGCGCACCGCCGCTTCGGTCTGCTGGCGCATGCGGCCGGGCAGGCTGAGCGGATCTTCGTCCTCATAGCCGGCGGTGTCCATGATGGTGAAATCCAGCCCCATCAGCTGGGCCTCGCCCTCGCGCCGATCGCGGGTCACGCCCGGCCGGTCATCGACCAGCGCGACGCGCCGCCCGACCAGGCGGTTGAACAGGGTCGATTTGCCGACGTTGGGCCGGCCGACGATCGCAACGATGGGGAGCGGCATGGGCGACCCCTGCCCGTCAGAAGGTCAGGGGTCAACCAAACCGATCAGCGATACGCCGCCAGTCGGCCGTTGTCGGTCAGCACGTACAGCGTCTTGTTCGCCACCACCGGCGGCAGGCTGACCGGCCCGCCGGCGTTGGTCTGGCTCTGGAACGAACCATTGGCCGGATTGATGTTAATCAGCGTCCCGTTAGATCCGGTCAGGATCAACCGCTCGCCGGCCATCACCGGCCCTTCATAGCCGACATAGCCCTTCTTGCTTTTGGCGCTCTTGTAGCGGGGCAACTGAGCGATCCAGCGGACCTTGCCGGTGGCGCGCGCGACCGCAACGACCTTGGCCTCGTCGGTCACCAGGAACACCCAGTCGCCGACCACGCACGGGGTCGAGATCCCGGCCAGGTTCAATTCCCAGATGCGCTGGCCGCTGACGAGGTCAAGCGAGACCATCCGCCCGCCCTGGCCCAGCGCGAATACCTGGCCGTTGTCGATCACCGGGTCGGCATCGACGTCGGACAGCGACGACACGCTGGTACGGATACCGGTGCGGGCGAGCGTGTCCTGCCACACCATCCGGCCATTCTCGTAGCGATAGGCGTTGAGTTCTCCCGACGAAAAGCCGGCGACGACCGTGCCCTGCGCAACTGCTGGCGCGCTGGTACCAAAGATGCCGGCGATCTCGAGCGCCGCAGCGTTCGACCAGTTGGTCGCACCATCGACCTGCTTCAGGCTGAAGATCTGGTTATCCTGGCTCATGACATAGAGCGTGCTGTTGACGACGGTCGGCGCGCCGCGCAGCGGTCCGCCCGGACGCACCTGCCACACCTTGGCACCGGTTCCGGCGTCGAGTGCGGCGACGAAGCCCAGCCCATTGGTCGCAAACAGCCGACCGCCGTCGACCGCAACGCCGCCACCGAACAGCGACGGCGCGCCGCGCGCCTCGGTGCCGAATTGGCTGGCCCACAATTGCGCGCCGTTGCGCTCGTCGAAGGCGCGGACGGTCGATGCGGTGTCGATCGTATAGACCTTGCCGCCGGCCACGACCGGGGCGGCGGCGAGCCGCGCGCCCTTTTTGTCGCCGGCACCGATCGACACGTTCCACACCTGGCCGAGCGAGGCACCCAGCGCGAGGTTGCCCGGCGCCTTGCTCGCCAAACCGCCCGGCTGCGCCCATTCGGTGTTGGCGGTCGCGGCCGGCAGCGACATCGGGATGGCGGCGGTCGCTTCGTCGACACTGATGTCGGACTCGGTCGACAGGATGGCGATGCGCTCACCGATCACCGGCGTCTTTTTCTTGCCGCCGCGGTTCAGCACGCTGCAGCCGCTGAGCGCCACGCCGATCATCAGCATGGCGGTCAATTGGCGAAGTCGGATCATCGGGCAGTCCTCATGGGGCGGGGGCGGTGGTGATGGGGGACAGCGCGGCGCTGGCATCGACGCCAAGCGTTCCGGCGATCTGCATGGCGCGGTCGCGGATCGTGTCCGGGACACCGCGATCGGAAGCGAGGGCGGCGAACAGGCGGCCCGCCTCGCTCTTGCGCCCAGCCTTGAGCAGCGCCAGCGCGGTCATTTCGCCGGCTCTGCCGAACCAGGGGTTACCCGGCCTGGTCAGCGGCGCGAGCCGAACGATCACCGCCTGCGGCTGAAGCGCGTCAAATTCGAGCGCGGTCTGGCGGATGGTGGCGAGGTCGCGCCACGGCGGGTCGATGCCAGTGTCAGCGGCGACCGCCTTGTAGATCGCAATCGCCTGCGGCCGGTCGTTCGATTGCAGCGCGACGGCCGCCTTCGTCAGCTTGGCCGACACGCTGATCGCGTCGCTATTGGCCTGCTCCAGTGTATCGAGCTGGCCCGGTACCGGGGTCAGATTGCCGCTGCCGATATTATCGATGGTGGCCGACATCACTTCGCTGTCGGTTGCCGCCTGCTTGGCCTGCTGGTCGCGCCAGAACAGGAAGCCGCCGATCGCGGCAAGCAGCAGGATGACGCCGACGATCGCCCATTTGCCATAAGCGCGCGCAGCGTCGCGAACCTGATCGCGTCGCAGATTCTCGTCGACTTCGCGGGTGAAGGTCGTGATGTCGTCAGGAGCAATCGCCAAGAGCCATCCTCGTCGGCCCCTGCGTGGGGGCAAGTTGCGTGGGAAACGCGACGCTTCCTTTCCCATCGGTGATGAACGGAAGCTGGCGGCGGTTCCTAGCGGGGAGGTCGGGGAAAGGCAAAGGCTGCGAATGGCGGATCGGAACAGGCGGTGCCCCCCGCTCGTTGCAGAGGCATACTGATTGATGGAGAATATCATGAGAGCCAAGCATCTGCTGGCGATTTCGATCGCCTTTTCGACCTGTCTCGCGCTGCCGACCGCCGCATCGGCCGAAGGAAAGACCGACCAGGCGCGCAAGGCGATTGCCGCCGCCCAGGCCAAGATCGACGCCGCCAATATCGTCGGCGCCGCCGGCGACGCCCCGCGCCTCCATGCCGATGCGGTGCGGATGCTCCACGTCGCGCAGGACGAGCTCAACCATCACTTGAAAGACGATGCGATCCGCGACGCGACTCGCGCATCCGAAATCGCCGACCGCGCCCTCGCCGCTTCGCAGCGCGAGCGCACCGACCAGCAACAGGCGACCACCGCCGCCGCGCAGTCGCAGGCATCCGACGCGAATGCCCGTGCCGCCGACGCGCAGGCGGCCGCTGCCACGGCCCAGGCCGATGCCGCCGCCGCCCGCGCTGCGCCGCCGGTGGTGATCCAGCAGGTCGCTCCTGCTGTTCCGGTGGCCCCCGCGACGACGACCGTCACCACGACCGAAAGCGACACCACGACGGCTGCTACTGTTGCGCCCGTCAAGAAGAAGGTCGTCCGCAAGCGGGTCGCGCATCGCAAACCAGCCGCGCATCGTCACACCACGACGACCGTCGTCACCACGCGCTGACGCCCAACCTGGGCTGGGCGCACGCCGCGCTCAGCCCTTGGGGCGGTACGTCTGTTCGTCGGTTGGGAAGCTGCGCGCCCGCACCTCGCTCGCGTACATTCCCGCCGCTGCCGTTACCCGTGACGCGATATCGTCATAGCGCTTCACGAACCGCGGAGTCCGCTCGAACAGGCCGAGCATGTCCTCGGTGACCAACACTTGCCCGTCGCACCGCGCCGATGCACCGATGCCGATCGTCGGCACCGCGACTGCGGCCGTAATGTCGTCGGCCAACTCCTCCATCACGCCCTCGATGACCATGCAGAAGGCGCCGGCATCGGCCACCGCCCGCGCATCGGCGAGAATGCGCTCCGCCTCCGCCGGGTTCTTGCCACGCGCCCCATATCCGCCGAGCTGGTTGACCGCTTGCGGGGTCAGACCGACATGGCCGATCACTGGAATGCCGCGCTTCGACAGGAATTCGATCGTCGGTGCCATTGCCTCGCCACCCTCCAGCTTGACCGCCGCGCAGCCGCTGTCCTTCATCACCCGCGCCGCACTCGCAAACGCCTGCTCGAGTGACCCCTCATAGGAGCCGAACGGCATGTCGACCGCGACCAGCGCGTGCCAGCTGCCGCGCACCACCGCCGCGCCATGATTGCACATCATGTCGAGCGTCACCGGTACGGTCGACGGCAGACCGTAAATCACCTGGCCCAGGCTGTCCCCGACCAGCAGCAGATCGCAATGTGGGTCGAGCAGCTGCGCCATCCGCATCGTATAGGCGGTCAGCATGACGATCGGCTCGGCGGTCGTGTAACCGTCGACTTTGGCGACCTTGCGCGACCGGATCGCTGGGACGGTCATCCGCTTACCAGGGACGGGCGTGGGGGTGGCGCGGCTGGTCGCCGTATCCATGGTGAAAGTCGACATGGCCACACTGTTAGCGAAGCGACCGACGTTCAACCAGTCCCGCCACGCACCCGGCTCACCGACAATCGCGGGTATTAACCAAATCAATGGCTTATTCGACCCTTGCCGCGTCCATCCCCCCTTGGACGCGGCAAGCTCCCTTTCCATCAGAACAAGGTATTTTCGATGATCCATCGCTTCATGATCGCCGCGTCGGTCGCTTCGCTTGCTGCGACCGCGCTGACGGCCCAGACCATGGCACCGCAGCCGGGCCCGGTCGTTCCGGCCGCTCCGGCGACGGCGGCCACTCCCGCCACGCCCGCAATCCCGGCTGATCCGGCGGCTGGTACGGCGGCGGTTCCGGCAACGCCTGCCACTCCGGCTGATCCTGCCGCCCCGGCGACTACGGCGACGGATCCGGCTGCTCCGGCTGCTACCTCCACGACCGTGACAACCGGCGACACGCTCGCTCCGGCGGATGCGACGACCACGACCACCAAGAAGCACAAGCGCAGCAAGCCCAAGGGCTGACTGTCCGGGCGCGCGGATTAACCTCCGCGCGCCCGTTCTATCGCAGCCAGTCGCGCTTCAGCGCCACGAACGCGAGCATGTAGATCGACGCGCCGACCAGGCAGATGATCAAGGGCACCACCAGCGCCGTCGGCGGCATCGCAGCGCGCAGTCGCGGTACGAACCACGGTGCGCTGAACTGGGCGATCACCGCCAGCAGCGACAGGCCGAGCAGCGGGATGCTCCACCGTCGCCGTATCGCCAGCGCCACGGCTCCGGCGAGCCCGGCAAACACCGCCACTGCATAGGCGATAGTGACCCAGCGCGGCGTCGCCGCCCACATCAGTTGCTGGTCGATCGGCAAGGCGGCAAGCGCCTGCGGACTGCGCAACGCATCCATCAGATAATTGGCGACCCCAAACAGCTCGAACAGGATCGCGCCGATCACGGCGATAGTGAACCAGCGCGGTGGCGTGGCGGTCGTTTCGGTCATCTTATCCCCCTCGGTTTCGAGCGGACGCTGCGCTTTCCGGCGTTGCCGCGCAAGCGTCAGGTGGCGGGCGCCGGCATCACGATCCCGCTGCACGTCCCGAACCCGATCCGCACCGCGCCCGGCGCCTCGCACCATGCGCTGAGGATCAGCTCGTCGCCATCCTCAAGGAAGCTGCGCACCTCGCCGTTGGACAGGGTCAGCGGGGTCGCGCCGCCCTGACTTATCTCCATTAGCGATCCGCGCCCGTCGTCGTTGGCGGTTGACAGCGTCCCCGTCCCGATCAGGTCGCCTGGCGACAGGTTGCAGCCGTTCGAACTGTGATGCGCGACGATCTGCGCCGCCGACCAGTACATCGCCGCATCCGCCTCACCGTGGCTCAGCCGGTGCGGCGCGGTCCTGGCCGCGCGCATCGCCGCCGTCGCCAGCGACGCCTCGATCGTGATCGCCAGCGCGCCGGTCGCGCGGTCGTCGGCATCGTCGAGATAGGGCAAGGGCGCGGGATCGCCCGCCGGCCGTTCGGGTATTGCCGAGCGGAACGGCAGGAGTGCGTCGCTCGTCACCATCCACGGGCTGACGCTGGTCAGGAAATTCTTGGCCAGGAACGGGCCGAGTGGCTGATATTCCCACGCCTGCAGGTCGCGCGCCGACCAGTCGTTGAGCAGGCAATAGCCGGCGATATGCTGCGCCGCCTCGCCGATCGGCACCGGTTCGCCCAGCGCATTGCCGCGCCCGATCCACAGGCCGAGCTCCAGCTCATAGTCGAGCCGCCGCGCCGGGCCATAGCTCGGTTCCGTCTCGTCGGGCCGCTTGCGCTGGCCATTGGGCCGGATCACCGGCGCGCCCGACACCCGCACCGAACTCGCCCGTCCGTGATAGCCGATCGGCACATATTTATAGTTGGGCATCAGCGGCTGGTCGGGCCGGAATTGCCGCCCGATGTTGGTTGCGTGGTGAATGCCGACGTAGAAGTCGGTGTAGTCGCCGATGCGGACCGGAAGGTGCATGGCGACGTCCGCCTGCTTGACCAGATGAGGTTCGACCGCCGCGCGCTGCGCGGGATCGCTCAGCAGGGCCGACAGGCGCCTGCGCAGCGCGCGGTCGTCACCCGGCGAGTGCGCCAGCCAGTCGTTGAGGACCGGCTGTGACAGTGCCCGCTGCCACGCCGGATCAAGCAGCCCCGCCGCCGCGCTGAGGTCGAGCATATGGTCGCCGATAGCGCAACCGATGCGCGGTTCGTCGCCGCGCAGAAACACGCCCAGCGGCAGGTTCTGGACCGGGAAATCGAAATGGCCATTGGCGCTGTCGACCCAGCTGCGCCGCGCCGGATCATGGGTTTCGTCCAGCCGCTGCACCATTGCTCCCCACCCTTGATTCGCTGAACGGCGGACTAGCTATGGCGAAAGGCAAATTCAAACCGGGCGCCGCTTTCTCCCGAACGCGCCGCCCGATTTGCTTCAGTTGGTATTGATGTTGAGGTCGATCTTGTCGGGTACCGTGATCGAAGTCGTCTTCGCTCCGCCCAGACCGAGCTGATCGCGGAACAGGAACAGCAGGCCGAGCACGATGACCAGCAGCACCACGATCGCCACGATTCCGCCACTTCCGCCGCCGCCGCCGGTTTCGATGATGGTCGTGTGTTCGACCGGTCCTTCATTGTCCGACATGCCGGGTCTCCCTGTTGAGCCGATAAGATTATGCTGGCGTAACAACTCGCGTGCGCCCGGCACGGTTCCGCCATGGGCCAAAGGCGTGCCGCGATGGAGCGAGTCCCCGTGTCTAAAGCGAACGCGTCGCGAAAGGCAGACGCATCCTTTCGGCCGTTTGCGGCGTTCAACCCGCATCATCCCAGAGGAGAGAGTTCATGGCCGGTTTCGAAGATATTCGCGAGCATATGGAAGTGATCGGCGCCGACGGTGTGCATGTCGGCACGGTCGATCATCTCGACGGTGACCGCATCAAGTTGACCAAGAAGGACAGCGCGGCAGGTCACCAGGATCATCATCACTATATCTCGCGCGGCCTCGTCGCCGGAGTCGAGGGCGACGAGGTGCGCCTGTCCGCCAACGGCGATGTCGCCGTGACGTTCGAAGAAGAAGAGAATCAAGCCTGAGCAAGCTTCGACGCAGGCGATCAGATCGAATTGATCGCCTGTGCCAGTCGCTGCTCGTCGTCGACCGTCACCGACGCGCCCGTCGCGTCGGTGGTGGCGGCGGCGTTGTTGCCGTCGTCGCCCGCGCCGGGCTGGCTGCCGGCGACGTCCCACGCGAACCACAATATCCCGGCCGCCCACAGCAGCGCCCACCAGCGGTTGCGGAAGATGGTCGAGGTCTTCATCGGGATCATGTCGCCAGCGTAGCGCAAAAGCGTTAACGCCAAACCTATGCAAACCTTTGTCCAGGCCGTGCTGACCGGACGGATCGACCCGCACTTCACCGCCGACGGCGAGAGTAGCGCGATCGCCAAGACGGCGGTCGAAGGCCCGCGCACCGTGACCCTGTTCGGGATCGAGGGCGACGAGCAGGCGGATCCGACCTGTCATGGCGGTCGCGACAAGGCAATCCACCATTATCCGCGCGAACATTATCCGCAGTGGCAGGCGGTGCTCGGCGAGATCGACCTCCTTGATCGGCCGGGCGCGTTCGGGGAGAATATCTCGACCCTCGGCTGGACCGAGGAGGACTTGTGCATCGGCGACCGGCTCAGGCTGGGCAGAGCGCTGGTCGAGGTGGCGCAGGGGCGGCAGCCATGCTGGAAACAGGGGCATCGCTTCGGTACTGCCAAGGTCGTCGCGGCGATGGTCAAAACCGGACGAACCGGTTGGTATTACCGGGTCATCGAGGAGGGCAGCGTGGCCGCAGGTGACGGCATCGCGCTGGTCGGCCGGGTCCATCCCGAATGGAATGTCGCCCGCGTCATCGGCCTACTGATCGGCGGGCAGCACCGCGGGCAGGGCGCGGCGCTACGCGAGCTTGCGCGGGTCGAACAGCTCGCCGATGGCTGGCGCGAACGGGCGCAAAAACTGGCGGGTTGAGGAGCCGAAGAGTCCCAAAGGTCGCAGTGCCCATGGGTTCGCGCGACACCATCAATCGACGTCCTCGATCGGCGTGATATCGCCGCCCATTTCGCCATTGCGATAGTCGATGAGGGTCGGATCGTCGCATGGGCAATCGGCGAAAGCGACATCGGACAAGTCGGCGGTGAGCGACGGCATCTGGACTCGTGCAAGCGCGCGCGGATCGGCGTCCTGCGGATGGGCGGCGGCGAGCGCGCGGGCGGCCGGGCCGCCGAACCGCAACGGATCGAGATGCGACAATAGCCAGGTGAGCAGCCGATCCGATGGCAGACGCCGCTCCATCACCAGTTCGCCATTGCGGTAGTAGCGCTCGGCGCGACCGTTGACGGCGCGGTCGAAGGCAATCGCAGTAAGCCGTGTGGCGGCAAGCGACTGCGCCGCATCCCAGGCGCGCGCAAAACTGTCGGCCCCCGCGCGGTTGCGCAAACGGTAGGCAGAGCGCGACGTGACCCCGGCGGCGGCCGACGCATGACCGACGGAACCGGTCAGCGACAATATCTCGATGAACCTTCGTTGCCGCGCGGCGGTCCAGCCGCTGAGGTGGTTGCGGCTGGGAACGGCGATAAAGTCGGGCGGCGAGGGGGCAGGATCGCTTGCGGGATCGGGCGGCGGACTCTTGGCGCGATCCAAGGTCGGCACGGTGACCGGAGCGATGACCGGCTCGATCTCCGAACAGGGCGGTATGGCGGACGCGGCAAGATCGTCCGAGTGGTCGATCGGCGGCGCGATACGCGCCCGGCTCTTGTCATCGGCAAGCTTGCGCCTGGCCTTCTCCGCACGGTCGCGCGCGGTCAGCGGCGGACTTCGCGAGAGGAAGGCCGCAATCTCTTCGGCGGTCGGTTCGACAATTTGCAAACGGCTGGCCATGACATCCTCTCGGTTCGGTCGTCAGCTATGGGTGAACCATATAGGATGCTGTAGGAAAGTGTTTTTTGCAGTCCCGGTTGCGGTCCGGGCGATCGTGCGTCACGGCGGGGCATGGGGAGGCTGTCGCCATTTCGCCGTCCGGGGCGTCGTCGCAACTGGTCGCGCGCGCGGGCTTATGGCGTGGCCGATGCGGGGCGGTCTGGCAATCTGCGCGGGCTGAGGCGTGGCCTGCTGCGCTGGCTGGTCAACCTGCGGCCGTTCTTCCTCGGCGGGGTGCTGCTGAGCATTTGGCCGGCGGTCGATCCGGCGCTGATCGAGCCGCCCGCCTTTCTGTCGACCGATCCCGAGCGGATTACCGAACGGTTTACCCGCTGCGGTCCGGGGCGGGCGCATGCCTGCGTTATCGACGGCGACACGATCAAGATCGGCCCGCGCAAGATCCGCATTATCGGCATCGACGCGCCCGAGACTCACCCGGCGCGCTGTCCCGAGGAAGCGCGGGCGGGCGAGGCGGCGACGGCGGAGTTGCAGCGGCTGCTCAACCAGGGGCCGTTCACCATGACCGGGCGGATCGACGACAGCCACGACCGGTTCGGCCGCGACCTGCGCGCGATCAGCCGGGCGCGGGCAGACGGGACGACGCAGTCGATCGCCGAGGACCTGCGCGCGGGCGGGTTCGTGCATCGGTATCTGGGGTACAAGACGGGGTGGTGTTAGGGATTTGCCCGTTCGAGCGTTTCGAGGTGAGCGCACAGG
>NZ_JANMWY010000290.1:0-5700 GCF_031380695.1 Sphingomonas sp.
CCGACATGCGCGAAGCCTTCGACGAACGCGATCTGCCGCGTTAGCTTGATGCAACGGCACCGGGCGTAGAGCTTCTGTCCCTTGAGTGACGGCCGCAGATAATCGATCCTGAGGTCGAGCGTGGCGTCGGCGACGAATTTCCCGCGCTTCAGCCACACCGACACGCCGCCCGCCAGGTCGATCAGGCTGATCACCGCGCCGCTCGCCAGCAGGCCCGCCTCAGGCACCCCGACCAATTCCTCGCGCCACGGCAGCGAGATTTCGACCCAATCCTCGCCATTCGACTCGTAGCGCATCCCGAGCAGCCCGGCATGGCCATGATGCTGAAGCACCTTGAAGAACCCGACCGGATCGAATGTGCCCCCATTGTCCGCGACGCCGGTCGATGCGGGTTCGGTCATGCGGCCATCCGCAGCGCGGTTTCGCGGACCAGCGCAATCATGTTGGGCAGGCCCTGCGTGCGGTTGGAGCTGAGTTCACGAGACAGGTCGAACGGGGCGAGGGCAGTGGCGATGTCGGTCGCGGCGATCTCTGCCGCCGCGCGGTCCTGCACCGCCGCGATGACCAGCGCGACGACGCCCTTGGTGATGGCGGCATTGCTGTCGGCGAGGAAATGGAGCCGGCCGTCGACGAGCCGGGTCGGATAGAGCCATACCGACGCCGAGCAGCCGCGCACCTTGGTCGCGTCGGTCTTGAGCGCGTCGGGCATCGGATCGAGCCGCCGACCGAGGTCGATCAGCAGGCGGTAGCGATCCTCGCTGTCGAGGAAGCCATATTCGTCGGCGAGGTCGGCCAGACTCGGCAAAGAAAGCGGTGGGAGCGGAAGACTGGTCACCCGCCGCGCCTACCGGGCCGTCAGCGGTCGCGCAATTGGTCGATTTCGCGGGTCAGGCTGTTTTCCTTGTCGACGGTGATCCGCTCGAGCACGTGGAGTCGCTCCTTGAGCTGCGCCACTTCCTCGCGCAGGCGGCGGGTTTCGGCGTCGTCCTGCTGGCGCGGCGTGACGTTGAGCAGGCCGTCGCGGCGGTCATGGCGACCGAAGACGCCACGACCTCCATATTTTGCCTGAAGCACGCGCGACACGGCGATGATCGCGACGATAATCACAACCATTTCGAAGGGATTCATCGGGCGGACTCCTGACCGGTCAGGCGCGGCGCGCGGAGGGCCTCGATCTGCGCGGCGGTGTCGACGCCGCGGTCGGTAGCGAGCTGTTCGAGGACGCGGACGCGTTGTTCCAGTCGCTCGGTATGGGCCGCATATTGGGCGGTTTTTTCGGCGGTCAGGCTGGTCTGCGCCTCAATCTGCCGTTCCTTGAGACGGAGCCACATCTTGAACGGCG
Organism: Sphingomonas sp.; assembly: GCF_031380695.1. Lineage (GTDB taxonomy): Bacteria > Pseudomonadota > Alphaproteobacteria > Sphingomonadales > Sphingomonadaceae > Sphingomicrobium. The sequence goes on from NZ_JANMWY010000290.1 coordinate 1,343, forward strand.
CGATGCCGATCGCCGCGAGCGGGATCAGGACCCAGATCCAGCTGGCGATATCATTCATGTCGGTCGACTCCGAACGCTAGTGGATTTCGTCCTGCGCCGAGAGGCGCGGGGGACGCAAGGCCTCGATCTGGGCGGCGGTGTCGACGCCGCGATCGGTGACGATCTGCTCAAGCACGCGCAGCCGCTGTTCGAGTGCGGCGTTACTGGTGGCATATTGCGCGGCCTTTTCGGCGGTATTGCCGGCCTGAACCTCCAGTTGCTTCTCGCGGAACGAGAAAAAGCGCCTGGCCAGGTAGATCAGCAGCAGCGTCGGCAGCAGGACAACGATGAGCAGGCCCATCAGGTCACCGGGATTCATCAGGCGTTTCCTCTTGGCGTAGCGAGCGAAAGCTGGTCGATTTCCTGGGCCAGTCGGCCGGGGCGGTCGGTCACGATCCGCTCAATCGTCTCGAGCCGGTCCTTGACCGAGCCGAGTTCGGCGCGGAGCTGGGCATTTTCGGTGCTGAGCAGCTTGATCCGCTCGACCGATTCCTTGTCCTGGCGCGGGTGGAGCGCCTGGCCCCACTGCCCGTCGAGCGGGTAGCCATGCTTGATCCGCATCCAGGTCGTGGCCACCCAGCCGCCGATCGGCAGGATGCTGATCAGCGCGATCAGCGGGACGATTTCCTTGATCGCCTGGAGGTTGTCCGGTGTCATGGCGAGGTTCCCCTAGCGAAGCTGCTCGATTTCCTTGGCGAGCGAGCGGTTTTCGGTGGTGACATAATATTCGATGTCGGCGAGGCGGCGGTTGATGTCGCGCATCTTGCTGCGGATCTCGCGCGCGCTTTGCGCCGGGCTGGCGCGGACGCCTTGCCAGAACACGCGCTCTTCCTTGGTGTCGGACGCAATCTCGCGCGGCTCGTCGTTGGCGATCCAGCCGGCGATGAAATAGACCGGGATCAGCGCCCCCGCGCCGATGAAGATCGACACGACCAGCCCGATGCGGACGATATTGACGTCGAGGCCGGTATAGTTGGCGATTCCGGCGCACACGCCCATCACCTTCTTGTGGCGTTTGTCGAGATAGAAGCGGGTGCGGCTGGCGGGCTGGTTCACCGGGCTCACTCCACGTCACCGAGCAGGCGCTGCGACGGACGCTCCTCGGGCAGGCACTGTTGCTTCCAGTTGGGGTTTTCGGCGGTCATGATGCGCTCGATCGAGCATAGCCGGTCGTCGAGGCGGCGGGCGGAGTCGTAGAGTTCGTCGAGCAGTTTCTCGTCACCACCCGTCAATCGCGAGGCGGTCTTCCACTTGGTAATGTAGTGAAATACCAGCCACGGCAGGCCGAGAAACAGCACGCCAATGGCTATCATCGGTACAAATATATCTTCCACTTAAGCCCCCTTGGCTTTCATTGCGGCCTTCATGGCCTCCAGTTCGGCGTCGACGCTGTCACTGCTGCGCAGGTCGGCGATTTCCTCTTCCAGGCTCTTCGGCCCGGTCATGCCGAGCGCGTCGGCGCGGCCCTCGGCGAAGTCGGCGCGGCGTTCCAGTACGTCGAAGCGCGAGAAGGCGTCCTCGGTGCGGTTGCCGTTGAGCATTTCGCTGGTGCGGGCGCGGGTGACGGCGCTTTCGATGCGGCTGGCGATGGCGTTCTGGCGGGCGCGGGCCTCGCGCAGCTTGCCCTGCAGCTTGGCAATGTCGGCCTCATAGCCCTTGAGCGTATCCTCGATGACGGCGATCTCGGCGCGCAGGCCCGACGCCATGTCGGCCGCCTTCTGGCGCTCGTTGAGCGCGGCGCGGGCCAGATCCTCGCGGTCCTTCGACAGCGCCAGCTCGGCTTTCTCGGTCCAGCTGGCCTGCAGTTCGTCGAGCCGATTGATGGCGCGGCGCATTTCCTTGCTGTCGGCGATCGACCGGGCCGCGGAGGCGCGGACCTCGACGAGCGTTTCCTCCATCTCGAGGATGATCATGCGGATCATGCGCGCCGGGTCTTCGGCACGGTCGAGCAGCTCGGTCATGTTGGCTGCAACGATGTCCCGCGTGCGGGAGAAAATGCCCATTCAACACTCCGTCAAAAAGTCAGGCGCCTGTTGAATGGGTCCTTGCAGCTTTTGTGCCAAGTGCAGGAAAGGCCGACAACTCCGGGGAAAAGCCAGATTTTCGACCAACGGCGGTGTGAAATATCTTGCGAGATGGTGGGATTACCCACCAAGTGTTGGGCAAGATGGAGCGAAGCAATCAGTTTGTCGGCCAAAGCCTCGCTTTCCTCGATTCGGTCGAGCGTGCCAGCCGCGCAGCGCCGCTCAACCGGCCGGTGCTGGTGATCGGCGAGCGCGGCACGGGCAAGGAACTGATCGCCGAGCGGCTGCATCATCTGTCCGGGCGGTGGGCCGGGCCGCTGGTGACGATGAACTGCGCCGCGCTGCCCGAGACGCTGATCGAGGCGGAATTGTTCGGGCATGAGGCGGGCAGCTTTACCGGCGCGGCGAAGACTCGTCACGGGCGGTTCGAGGAGGCCGACGGCGGCACGCTGTTCCTCGACGAGCTGGCGACGCTGTCGTCCCCGGCTCAGGACCGGCTGCTGCGTGCAGTCGAATATGGCGAGGTGACTCGCATCGGGGCGTCGAAACCGATCCGGGTCGATGTGCGCATCGTCGCTGCCACCAACGAACATCTGCCGCGGATGGTCGACGAAGGGCTGTTCCGCGCCGACCTGCTCGACCGGCTGTCGTTCGAGGTGGTGACCTTGCCGCCGCTGCGGGTGCGACATGGGGATATCCCGCTGCTCGCCGACCATTTCGCGCGGCGTATGGCGGCGGAGCTGGAATGGCCGCAATGGCCGGGCTTTTCGACGCGGGCGCTGGCCGCGCTCGAGGCCTATGGCTGGCCGGGCAATGTACGCGAGCTGCGCAACGTCGTCGAGCGGGCGGTGTATCGCTCCGAAGATCCGGAGCGCGAGGTCGATGCGCTCCAGTTCGACCCGTTTCACTCGCCGTGGGCACCGGCCGACAGCGCGAGCGCCGCGCCGCAGGACGATCCCGAGCCGCGCGAGCCGCGGGCGGTGGTCGAGGCGGCGATAGCGGCCGTGCCGACGGTGGCCGCGACCGATGATTTGCGCAGCGCGGTCAATGCCTATGAAAAGGCATTGCTGGCGGAAGCGCTTGGCCGCCACCGCTTCAACCAGCGAGCGACGGCGACCGCGCTGGGGCTGAGTTACGACCAGTTGCGCCACGCGATGAAGCGGCACAAATTGCAGGAAAGCGCGACCGCCTGAGCGATCGCGCTCCGTTCGGTCAGGCCGGCAGCGTCTGGTAGGTCGTCATCGCGTAGAGCATCGGAATCGACAGCAGGGTATTGATCCGGCTGGTCAGCATCGCGGTGCGGGCCGACTTGGCCTTCACGTCGGCTTCTGCCTCGACCAGGCCGAGCGCGCGCTTCTGGTTCGGCCAGATGATGAACCACACGTTAAATGCCATGATCAGGCCGAGCCACATGCCGATGCCGATCAGCTTGAACCCGGAACGCATCTCGAACGCTTCGCGGAGATAGCCGTTGAAATAGGCCAGCAGCAGTCCGGCAAGCACGGTGAACGCCGCGCCCCAGCGGAAGAAGAACAGGGCTTCGGGGGCAATGAACTTGGAGACCGCCGGTTTGAGCTCGGCAGGGATCTTGGGCATGGTCGGGATTTGCACGAAGTTGAAATAGTAGAGCAGGCCGATCCATACGATCCCGAAGAAGGCGTGGAGCCAGCGGATAATGACCGCGACAGTGACGACATCGGCGTGGAAGGTTGCGCTGAGCACGATGGCGAGCAGCAGCCCGATCCCTAGCGTGATATAGAGATTTTCGAGAATCTTGCCCATGGCGGCCCCCTTGCGTCGCCGGAACGATCCGGCATTCGCAGCGATCGTTACGGCGGAGTAGCGGAACTAGGCAAGCTTTTGTCGCTCGCGCCGCATCCCTACGGTCGTTCGGGCGTTGTCGCGATACGTAATCCCTCCAGCCGGCGACGAGGTCCCGATGCCCTTCACTCTGCCCGAACTGCCCTATGCCAAGGATGCGCTGGCGCCGCACATGTCGGCCGAGACGCTCGAGTTTCACCATGGCAAGCACCACAAGGCCTATGTCGACAAGACCAACGGCATGCTGGCCGACAAGGGGCTGGAGAATGCCTCGCTGATCGAGGTGATCAAGGCGGCCAAGGACAAGGGCGACAAGCCGCTGTTCAACAACAGCGCTCAGATCTGGAACCACAGCTTCTTCTGGCAGTGCCTGGCGCCGGCCGGGTCGACCAAGCCGTCGGGCAAGCTGGCCGAGATGATTGCGAGCGAGTTCGGTGATCATGGCGCGCTGCTCGAGAAATTGGCGACCGAGGC
>NZ_JANMWY010000326.1:0-4398 GCF_031380695.1 Sphingomonas sp.
CGCCTCGATCACGATCTCCTTCGAGCGGCCACCGCCCGGTGGATCACTTCAGCGCAAAAGGCGCCCGCGAGGGCCATGATGAGAACCGCGAAGTCGCCGCGAGAGCCACGGTACAGATGAAGCGAATGACCCACGAACACACCACCGATCGCCGCAACGAAACAGGCGGTCAGGCCAAGGATCAGACCCGTGCGACTGCTCCACGCACGGCCGCTCATCGATTGCCGCCGAGCAATGCGGCGGGCGAAAGCGGCGAGATCGGTCCGAACGGAGTCAGCGGAGTCGCTGCTACCTCGCGCGACGGCATGACAGCGCCGGCAATTCCCATGACAAGCGCAACTGCAATAGTTGCAATGCCAACCCCGCGACGAGTGCGATATGCCGCGCCCGCCGCAACGCGGGCAAGGACAACTTCCTCGATCGCAGCAAAGCCCGCGGGCAATGGCGCCTGAGCAAGCCGCATCAGTATCGTGTCGAGCTCATTCATTGTCAGCACCCTTACCCTCTGACCAAGAATACGTGTCCCGGCGCCGAATCCCTTACTTGCGCGGCCAACGCGGTTGTCATTCGACATCCGCTATAAAATGCAGGATCCGGTCTTCTGAGTTCCCGCCGCGATCTCATTCCTCCTCGCATCTGCCTCATCTCGAGCGCAAATGTCAGCGTTGAGACGCCCGACGGCGCCACGCGTACGCGCCCATGCAATCGCTTTCGCGACCGCGCTGCTGACGCTTTTCTACCTCTTTGTCATTACCACCTTCGTCGCCAACGCGATCGTCCGCCTCAATCGACCGTTCGGCCGCGATTGACAGGACGGGCCGGGAGGTTCTTGTTGGCAGGGTCGAACGAGGATTCACGCTGCACGAGTACTATCGATCGGAGAGAAATCCATGCCCATCGCTCAGCCGATACCGGTGCCTCACGCCGTGCCGCCTGCCGTGCCCGCCATCCGCAAGATCGGCACCGAGGATCTTAGCTGGGCGCTGAGCGAGGGATGGAAGGATTTCAAGAGCAAGCGCGGCGACCTCGTCCTGATCGGCATAATTTATCCGCTGGTCTGCCTGATTGCAGTCATTTTCACCTTCAACGATCCGCTCCTGCCGCTCCTGTTCCCGCTCATCGCCGGGTTGTCGATCGCCGGGCCAGCGGTAGCGTCGGGCTTCTACGAACTCGCCCGCCGCCGCGAGGCGGGCCAGGATTCGCGCTGGCGGCATTTCCTGGATCCGCTCAACGGCCGCAGTCGGGCACCGCTCGCGGCGCTGACCGGCGGGCTCGCTGCATTGTTCATCGGCTGGCTGGTGGTCGCATATGCCCTCTATCTCCTGACCTTCGGGGCCGACGCGCCGCACGGCATCTCCGATTTTCTCGGGCGGCTGTTCTCCACGCGGGAGGGCTGGATGCTGATCATTTTCGGCAACCTTGCCGGTGCGCTGTTCGCGGTGGCGACATTGGTGTTCGCGCTGGTGTCCTTCCCGATGGTGGTCGACAAGCCGGTCGATGCCGGTCTGGCGGTGCGCACCTCGTTCGCCGCGGCGCGCAAGAATCCATGGGAAGTGTTCGGCTGGGGCATGCGTGTCTCGGGGCTGTTGCTGCTGGGCCTGCTACCGGCGGCGATCGGGCTGGCGGTCGTGCTACCATGGCTCGGCTATTCGACCTGGCACCTCTACACCCGGATGGTCGAACGCTAGAGGCTAATCGCTCCGGCCTGGATCGCGAGATACTGCGACCATCGCTGCCGCGCGACGACGTCGAGCCGGACGGGCGCAACGCGTGGCATGAGCGCAAGTCCTTGCCAGCCCATCAGTGCCGTTTCCGCTTGAAGCTGCGCGCGGCGATGCCCCCTCCGATTGCCAGAAGCATCAGGGGCGCCAGCCACAGCGGCGCCGAAACCGGGCTCCACGGCGGGTCATAAGTGACATAGTCGCCGTAGCGCTGGATCAGCCAATTGCGCACCGCCTCGGGCTTCTCCCCCGCCTCGATCCGCTGCCGCACCAGTGCGCGCATGTCGCCGGCCATCTCGGCATCGCTGTCGGCGATCGCCTGGCCCTGGCAGACCAGGCAGCGCAGCGTCTCCATTAGCCGTTTCGCAGCGGCTTCCTTGGCCGGGTCGGCGAGTTGAGTGTTGGCATAGCGTGCGGGCGGAAGGTTGGAATCGGCGAGCGCGGACGACGTGACCATCAGCAGGAGCGCGAACCGAACGGCCCTCATTGCGCCGCCTTCACCGCAGCGATGATCGCCGGCACATCCTCGTCGCGAATGTCGGAGACATGCTGGAGGACGATCCGGCCCTTGCCGTCGATCACGAAACTCTCCGGTACGCCCGACGATCCCAGCGATAGCTGCACGCGCGACTCGACGTCGCTGCCGATGCGGTCATAGGCATCGCCGTTGGCGGCCAGGAACCGCTGCAGCGCCGGCTCCGTGTCGCGCACCGCAATCCCATGGATCGGCACGCCCGCCGCCTTCAGCCGCAGCAGCACCGGAGTCTCCGTCACGCACGGCGCGCACCAGCTGGCAAAGACGTTGAGCAGGCGCGGCTTGCCCTGTCCGAAGTCGCTGCTGGCGAGGCCCGCCTTGCCCGGGACCAGCGGCGGCAACGCAAATGCGGGCAGCGGCTGGCCGATCATCGCCGATCGCACGACCCGTTCGGCCGGCGTGAACAGGCCACTGGCGATGACCAGGAACAGCGCCGCAAAACCAAGTAATGGCAGCCACAGCAGCGCCCGCTTCATGCCGCGAATGCCTCCTGCCGCGCGATCCGCCGCTCGCGCCGCACCCGGCCGAGCAGCGCCAGGGTACCACCGAACGCAATCATAGCCCCTCCCAGCCAGATCAGCGTCACAAACGGCTTCCACCACAGCCGCAGCGTCCACCGCCCGCCTTCGCCCTGCGGTCCGAGGACGGTGTAGAGCTGGCCGTCGAGGCGCGTCGAGATGGCGGATTCGCTGGTCGTCGTCGGCGGGTTGGAAAAGAAGCGCGATTGCGGGGTGAGGACGAACGGTGTGCCGTCGCCGCGCCGGACGCTCAACCGTGCCTCCAGCGCCGACCAGTTGGGGCCAACGATGGGCGAGATGTCGTCGAGGGTCACCTTGAACGGGCCGACGTCGTGCGTTTCGCCAATGCGCGACGCGACCAACGTCTCCTTTGTGAACGCGCTATCCGACGCCATCCCGGCCAGGCTGACCGCGATGCCGAGGTGGGCGATGACCATGCCAAAAGTGAACAGCGGCGTGCGGCGCAGGCTCCGCCCCCACAGCGGCGCGACGCTGGCAACGGCGACTCCGGCGGCAAAGACCAGGCCCAGCAACGGCAGGATGCCGATGCCCGGCGCAAGCAGCACCAGCGCAACGAGGGCTACTGCGAACACCGCCACTGGAATACGAACGCGCTTCAACGCCTCACCCAACCGGTCCCGCCGCCACTTGAGCAGCGGCCCGACCGCCATCACCGCCACCAGCGCCAGCGCCAGCGGCCCCGCCGTGCGGTTGAAGAAGGGCGGGCCAACCGACAGCTGCACCCCGAACGACGAGGCGACGATCGGGTAGAGCGTGCCGATCAGGACGATGCCGAGGATGACCGTCAACAGCAGGTTGTTGACGACCAGCGCGCCCTCGCGGCTGACCGGCTCGAACGTCGACCCCTCGCGGATCGTGCCAACCCTCAGCGCGAACAGGATCAGCGCGCCGCCGATGTAAATCGCCAGCAGCGCGAGCAGGAAGCTGCCCCGCGACGGATCGACCGCGAACGCATGGACGCTAGTCAGGATGCCCGAGCGGACGAGGAAGGTGCCGACCATCGACATCGAGAACGCCACCACCGAAAGCATGATCGTCCAGGCGCGCAAGCCGTCGCGCGTTGCCAGCACGGTCACCGAGTGGAGCAGCGCGGTCGCCGCCAGCCACGGCATCAGGCTGGCATTCTCGACCGGATCCCAGAACCACCAGCCACCCCAGCCGAGCTCATAATAGGCCCAGTAACTCCCCGCCGTGATGCCCAGCGTCAGGAATATCCACGCGCCCAGCACCCACGGCCGCATCGCCCGCGCGAACGCTGGACCAACATCGCGTGTGACCATCGCCCCGACCGCGAAGGAGAAGGCGATCGAAATGCCGACATAGCCGAGGTACAGCGTTGGCGGGTGGAACGCCAAACCGGGGTCCTGCAGCAGCGGATTCAGGCCATTGCCATCGGCCGGCGCCGGATCGACCCGCGCGAACGGGTTCGAACTGAACAGCAGGAAGGCGTAAAAGCCCAGCGCGATCGCCGCCTGCGCACCGAGCGTCGCCACCAGCGTCTCGCGCGGCAGCCGCTTTTCGAACAGCGCCACCGCCGCCCCGGCGATGCCCAGCACCGTCACCCACAGCAGCATCGATCCTTCGTGGTTGCCCCATGCGCCGG
>NZ_JANMWY010000328.1:0-7600 GCF_031380695.1 Sphingomonas sp.
TTCGCCGATGACATGGCTTCCGGCCGGGATCAGGACCTGCGAGCCGTCGAACGACAGCACGTCGCGCGTGACGATCGCGCGGGCGAAGCCGGGGACGTCGGAATTGAGCGCGGTTTCCATCACCGCGCCGATGATCGTGCCTTGGACGACCAGTGATTCCAGGTTGGTCAGTCGTTGCGCGCGAGCGACCTCGGTTTCCTTGTTGCCGGCCCGGTTGGCGAACCGTTCGTTACCGTTGAGATCGCGCAATCCCGGCTCGCTCGTTCCGACCGGCGCGACCGCCGCGGGAGCAGGCCCGGCCGCGGCGATCGCGGCAGCGGTCGGGTCCTGAAGCGATGCGGTCTGCATCAGCGCCGCGGCGGGTGGTCCGCCATCGCCGAACGCTGCCGGAGTGGGGCGCAAGCCGTCGGCTGGGCGTGCCGGCGGAAGATCGACGATCAGTGCCGGGGCGGCGATGCGCGCGCGGGCACGTTCGGCGGCGCCATTGTCGGACGGTTGGGGTCGAGCCACCGGGACGCTGCCATAAAGCCGCTGCGGCTGGAACGGCGCGACCGCGACCGGGGCTGGCTGCGGGACCGGAACCGGGACCGGAGTCACGATCGTCGGAACGATCGCCGGTGGTGGGGGAACAGGCGCGGCGATCGTCTCGGTACGCAGCGCGGGCAGGGCAGATGCCTGCTCCTGGCGCGCTTCTCGATTGCTGGCGAGGCTCGCGAACACAGCGGTTCCGATGACGCCCAACCCGAGCGCGAACGGCGCGATTTTCGTGCGTGATCGCGCACGGCCGACGCGGGGAATGACGACGGGGGGAAGCTCGCTCATCGCTAGGGTGTCCTTGTGACGGTTGCGAAGTGGGTGCCGGACCGGAGAATGAAACGTCGGCCCATCTGCTGGACGACCTGGATGCGGCCGCGTGTCGCGACATTGACCAGTGCTTCGTCCTTTTTCCCCGGGCCCGCCGCGAAGATCGCGGGGATCGGCGTCTGCTCGGCGAATTCGAAATAGGTCTGGCGCCCATCGTCCCACACGCGCGTCGGCATGACCGACGGGTCGCCGAGGCGGACGTAGCCGAAGTAAAGCTTGACCCGCGGCGGGGGCGGGGGCTCGGGGAGCGTCTCGACGACGGGCGCGGGATAGTCGAACCGCAGGACCCACGGCGTGCGTCGTTCGCGCGGGCCGGTCGATAGCGCGAAGGCGTAGCGCCGGACGCTGGTGACGACGGTCATGTTGGTGCTGCCCTGGCGCAGGAGCGGCTTGAGAAACAGCATCTTGGCGCGCTTGTTCGGCGTCACCTGCCACGCCAGGCTGTCGCCGATCGAGACATTCTCGATCCGCTCGTCGGGCGCGAATTCGATCATGATTTGCCAGCCCAGCGCGCCACGCAGCGCGATGACCTGTTCCGGGTCGTAAAAGACGCGCTGGATGTGCGGATCGACCGGGCCGGGCTGCGGCAGTGTTTCGGCCCTGAGCGCGAACAGGGCGAGGGCGAGGATGAGGGGACGCATGGTCACTGGGTCATCCCCTCGACATCGCGGCGATAGCGGGTGACTTCGAACCCGAGCGGATTTTCGAAGCGGTCGGCGGCGCGCAGCGGCTTGTTGGAGAAGCCGTAGGAAATCGCGCTGACATAGGCGGTCGAACTAACCCCGCGGCCGGCCGCGACCGTCCGGTCGATATCGTAGCGAACGAGCGCGCTGCCGGTGCCGGTCAGCGATACGCTCTTGATGCGCACCTTGAGCGTGTCCCCCGGCGACAGCGCACGCAGCGGACTGGCCGGGTTGGCCGCCGCCATCAGCGCGATGTAGGCGGTGCGCACGTCGCTCGACGACAGCAGCTGCACGCGGCGGTAGTTTTCGGCGAGGTCGCTCGCGTCGAACGTCTCGCGGACGCGGACATAATTGGCGAGCTGCGCCTGGATGACGGCTTCGTTCTGGGTTAGCCTGCCATTGGCGACGGTCGTGGCGACCTCGACCGCGCCGCTCTGGCGATCGACCGTGACGACATAGGGTTGTACGGTCTTCAGCGGGACCAGCATCGCCAGCGTCAGTGCGAGGATTAGCGCGATGGTCGCGGCCACTCCGGCAACAGTCCAGGCGAGCTTGCGCGCCTTGCGCTCGGCCTCGACGCGCTCGTCGGCCCAGCCTTGCGCGGCGGCATAATATTTGTCGTGGTCGGTCATAAATCCCTGCGGGCTGCGGCGCGTGAAGCGCGCGGAAGACGGGTGCGTGGCGGCGGAAGATACGGACGTCCGACACTTTCGGACGAGCGGGAAGCGCTGCCGACATTCCCGGTTGTGGCGGTCGAGCTGCTCACCTCACGCGAGCCGCGCATCGCTGCGGCAACGGTGCGGTGGGTGCTTTCCTCGGCATCACGCCGCGCCGCGCTTTCCAGCGCACGCGCGACGGGGGTGGATGCAGCCCGCGGGCCGGTGAGCAGCAAAGGACGTTCAACCGGCGATGATGGCGAGATGGGTGCGGCCACCGACGGGTTGCTCGCAAACCCCTTGCGCGGGAGGCGAATGCCGCGTGCGATCATCGTAGCGGCGCGGGCGGACGCGACGATCGCGATGCTGAACACGATCACGACCAGCGCGACCGGCGTCACCGTGTCGAGCTCAAATTGTCCGCTCGCCTGGTCGGCCAACATGCGGTCGAGCAGTGGGCTGAGGATCGCCAGTTCGATCGCGCACAGGATGAGCACGAACAGCGGGACGAGCGCGGCACCTGTCAGTGCGCGAAGCCATCCCTCGAGCAGCCCACGCGTGGCATCGAACAGCAGGAACCCCGCCATCACCGGCGTGATCGCCAACAAAAGGGCGAGCAGGATCCGTGAGACGACGAGCAGCCCGACGGTCGACAGGGTCAGGAGGAAGGAAGAGACGTTGAGCGCCATTGCCGCAGTGGGGGCACCGCCAACCATTGGCGATGCGATCCCGGCCCTGGTCCGCCAACCGACATTGCCTTTTTCGATTCGATCCAATGCCGATTGTACCCCGTCGAGCGGGGCAGGGGCGTCGATCGCGACGACCAGTTCGCTGGCGATCCGCGACGGGGCACGGGCGAATGCGTCATAGGCCAGCGCCTGAAACGACGACCAGGACGCGGCAAGGAGCAGGACGACGCCGAGCCGGATCGCGAGCCCGGTGACATCGCTCAGCGCGAGCCCTTTGCCTAGCAGCAGCCGGTATCCGTATAGCGCGACGGCGATGACCATCAGAGAGGTCAGCACGGCCGCCGTCGCCGCGCCCGGTGTCGACAGCGCGGTGTAGCCCCGCTCGACGAGGCTCGATGCCTGGCAATCGGTGTTGGCGAGCAGGTCGGCAACCAGTCCGGGCGTGGTGGCGGCGGCGCACAGGTCCGGGTTCATGCCGCCGCTACCAGTCGCGGAAGCCAGGCGGCAGGGTCGTCGCCGACCTCGTCGCGAAGTCGATCGAGCAGGCGGATCGTGGTCTCGCGCCCTGACAGCACGGTCAGCAGATCGGGCTCTGAGCCGAGATTGAGCCGCACGACGACGCTGTCAGTGCCATGCTTGACCAGGAACGCGCGCGCCGTCTCTGGCATCGAGCGTACGATGTCATATTCGGTCTCGGTCAGGCCGAAGCCGTCGATGTAATCGGACGCCTGCGCACTCGAATTGGCCATGAAGACTTGGGTTCCCGCCTGCTCGATAATCGCGCTGGCGATGCGGCTTTGTAACGCGTCTGAGGCCGATTGCGTCGCAAAGCCGACGATCCCGCCGCGCTTGCGAATGGTCTTTTCCCAGTCGCGAATGCGCGCGACGAACACCTCGTCGTCGAGCGCCTTCCACCCTTCGTCGACGACGATGATCGTCGGCTTGCCGTCGAGCCGTTCCTCGACGCGATGGAACAGGTAGAGCATCGTCGGTGCGCGCAACGCCGGCTGGTCGAGGATCGCGGTCATGTCGAACCCCAATGTGGGGGTCGCGAGATCGAGCCGGTCTTCCTCATTGTCGAACAGCCACGCGAATTCGCCCGCTGAATGCCACGGCGCCAGCCGAGCAGCGAGATCGCCTGCCGAGGCCCGTCCGCGTCCACGGAACAGCTCGGCGACGTGACGAAGGCGGCGAAGATCGCGCGGCCCGGCCATCGCCGTGTCGATCGCCTCGACAATCCAGCCATTCTCTTCGACGGTCAGCGGCTGGCCCTCGCCGACCGCGAGCCGCCCCAGCCATTCGGCGAGGAAGCGGCGGTTGATCGGCGTGTCAGGCAGCGCGAGCGGGTTCATTCGCGTCGGTTCGCCCGGGCGGAGCGCCTCATAGGTACCGCCGATCGCGCGCAGGAAAATCTCGGCGCCGCGATCCTTGTCGAAGAACACGATGCGCGGATCGAAGCGGCGCGCCTGCGCCAGCAGGAAGGCGAGGACCACCGTCTTGCCCGATCCCGACGGCCCGATGACGGTGAAATTGCCGAGGTCGCCGCGATGGAAATTGAAGAAATAGGGCCCCGCCGCCGTCGTCTCGAACAGCGTGACCGCGTCGCCCCAGTGATTGCCGTCGGGACGCCCGACCGGGAAGTTGTGCGCGCTCGCGAACCCCGCGAAATTGGCGGTTGAGACGAGCGCACGCCTTGCGACATAATCGAAATTGCCCGGGAACTGCGCCCAGAACGCAGCCTCCAGCCCTAGCTCTTCGCGTACCACCGCGAAGCCCGTTTCGGCTAGCGCGGCCTGCACTTCGCCCGTCGCCTGGTCGAGGCTCTCGGGGGTGTCGGCGCTGATCTGGATCGACAGATGATGCTCGCCAAACCCCGCACGGCCTGCCGCCACATCGTCCTTGGCAGCGCTGAGTTCGGACCGCAGCGATACCGCTGCGTCATCGGCCGAGCGCATCCGGCGCAGCGCCAAGTCCATCCGCTCCTGCGCTCGCCCGCGATCGACGAACGCGAAGCTCTGCGTCACCTGCATAGCGAACGGCAATCGATAGATGTCGTCCAGCATCCCCGCCGATGTCGCGCTGGGGTAATCCTTGGCCGACAGGATCGCCGCATATTCGGGCGGCTCGCCATCCACCGGCCCCAGCTCGATCGTGTCGGCACCGAAGCTGACAGTTCGACGAGCGACGGCATGACCCAGGTCGCCTGTCGGAAGCATCATCGGCGTCGTAGTGCCGTTGAACAGGGTCGCGAGAAATTCGAGCGGCTGCGAAGCGAGCCCGTTTGGCAGATCATACGCGGTCAGGAGCGAGGGCCCATAAGGCTCGAGCGTGGCCATCAGCTGCTCGCGCGCCTGTGACAGCAAGCGCACGTCCGCAGCGCGCTCGCCATGGTCGGAGCGACTCCCGGCCACCCCGAGCAATTTCTCCGCCCAGCCCGCGCGACCTCGCAACGGACGCACGACCAGCGTAAGGTAGAGATCGTTGACGAACAGCCGTCGCGTCGCCAGCCGTCCGCGCCACGCCGTGTCCAACTGCTTGCTGAACGAATCGCCAAACTGTCCTTCGAAGCGCGGCTCGACCGCCCGCCGCACGACGTGGTGGACGATCGCGAAGCGTGACGAGCCGATCGACTGGAACATGGCATCGCGCACGGCGAGCCTGGAATCGAGATCAGCCCGCCCGATCGTCTCGAACGGCAAGCCGTCGAGTTTGATGACCTGCATCATCTGGCTGTTGCGGGTCAGTAGCGTGTGGTCGTCGACCTGCGCGAGATACGGCAGGTGGACCCCCGCCGAGACTTCCCTGCGGGCGGCGCGATTACGGGCAGTAAACATTCGCGCCCCGCAACTTGTAGTTGGCGACGCGCGGGGTACGGCGCAGGCGCGTCATCCACAACGCCATGACGTGCGGATCGCGCAGATGCGCGGCATAGCCGAGCGCGTGAATGACCAGCGCCGGGAGTAGCGCAAGAGGGGTCTTGAAGATCAGGAACAGCTCAGCCGCGACGATCCCGTTCAGGACGAAGAAGGGATAGGTCACTCCCGCCACCATCTGTGGCCGGGCGAGCGCGCGGAACAGCGGATCTGCCATCTAGCCGGCGACCGAGCGAATGCCGCCGACGATCGACGCCGCGCCGAACAGGATGAACAGCCCGACGACGACGGTCGCGCCATACTTCCAGTTGATCCGCCCGGTCAGCATCATGAAGCCGACCGCAGCGACCGCGATCACCGCTACCGCCGTGGCGACATTGCCAAGCAGCGTGCCCTGCAACCAGTTGACCGCGCCGACGATCGGCCCTGACCCGGCGGGATCGGGGGCAGCATATTGGGCATTGGCGCGCGCCGCGGCGAACAGCGTGACGAGCATGGCGGGAAGAATTTTCTTCATAAGGGGGGTACCTCGATGAGCATGAGATCGATTCGCCGCAGTGTCGGCGTGGCGACGAGCTTAAGCGATCGAACGGGGACGGAGACGCCCTGCCAGCGCGACATGATCTGCGCGACATAGGCCTGCGTTTCGGCGTAAGGCGGAATGCCGCCCCAGCGCAGCACCGCTCCCGGGCCTGCATTATAGGCGGCGAGTGCCAGCGGCACGCTCTGGAAGCGCGTCAGCTGACGAGCGAGATAGCGCGCTCCGCCGTGGAGGTTGGCTTCGGGATCGAGCGGATCGACGCCCAGTTCGGCGGCGGTGCCCGGCATCAGCTGCATCACGCCCAGCGCGCCCTTCGGGCTGACCGCACCCTGCCGACCGCGCGATTCGGTCCAGGCGACCGCGCGCAGCAGATGGACGTCGAGGCCTTCGGCCTTGGCGGCTTGCTCGTACCGATCGACATCGACTGGGCGCACGGTCACGTTGGCGGACATTACGCGATCGCCTTCGCTGCCGAGAAAGCGGGTCGGCTTGCTGTAGGTCGTGGCGGAACCGTCATCGCCGATCTCGATGACTTGCGCATGGACGGGTACCGCCATTGCGACACCCGCGATTAGCGCCCAACGGGACGGGCGCAACGAATAGCGCGAGCGGTTCATTCCATATGATCCTGCTTGTAGCCCGGCGTCGGAGTCAACGAGACCATCGTCGCCAGAATCGCCACTGCCGTGAGCCAACTCGCTACGACCTTCACCCCGATCCCCCAGCCGCGCACCACGATCGGGCGGCCGATGAACAGCAGCAGGACGCACGGCAAGGCGATCGCCAGGTCGCGCGACTGGCCCGCGACCGACGTCACCAGCCCGGCCCATAAACCGACATTGGCGGCGGCGGCGAGGAACAGTGCGGGCGGAACTTTGAGTGGGCGATGCACCAGCCCGGCGGTGGCGATGACGCTCAGCCAGCAGCCGACGAAAATCGGTTCGATCCATTGCTCCGGCGGGCTCGACCAGCATGCCGCCAGCGCGACCAGCACCATCACGCCCGCAGCGATAAGCGCACGGCGAAGCGGGATGAATGCCAACGCCAGTCCAAGTGCAGCGATCACGATCGCGGGAGGAAGGACCCCGCCCCTCATAGCCAGGCAGCCCATAGAAAGTAGAGCCCGATACCGAGGACGACGCTACCAAGAGCGCGGAGGAAGGTTTCTCCGCGCGGAAGTACCGCGAGCGAACCGATCGCGATCCCCGCGACGTGACGCGATCCGGTCGCGAACACGAAGCCCAGACTCTACCCGCTTGGATCGGCCGCAGAGGGCAGTTCGATGCCATGGGCA
>NZ_JANMWY010000335.1:0-2266 GCF_031380695.1 Sphingomonas sp.
CCGATGAGGCGATCCTGCTCGACCAGGATCACTCGCTCGCCCGACCGCGCGGCAGTCAAAGCGGCGGCGATCCCGGCTGGACCCGCGCCGACGACGAGGAGGTCGCAGAAGGCGGCGCGATGCTCGTAATGATCGGGATCGGCCTCGGTCGGAGCCTGGCCAAGGCCGGCGGCGCGACGGATGAACTTCTCGTAGAACATCCACCGCTTGGGCGATCCGAAGAAGGTCTTGTAGTAGAAGCCTGCCGCAAGGAACGGAGCGAGCAGGCCGTTGACCGCGCCGAGGTCGAAGGCAAGGCTCGGCCAGCAATTCTGGCTCCGCGCGACGAGGCCGTCGTAGACGAAAATGTCGGTCGCGCGCGTATTCGCCTCCATGCGGCCGCCGAGCCCGACCGTGACCAGCGCATTGGGTTCCTCAACGCCCGCCGCCATGATCCCGCGCGGGCGGTGATATTTGAAGCTCCGCGCGACCCGCCCGACGCCGTGGGCGAGCAGGGCGGCGGCGAGCGTGTCGCCGGGGCGGGCGCTATATTCGGCCCCGTCGAAGGTGAAGCGCAGGCTCGCGCCCGCGTGGCCGCCGATCCGCGTCGGGCCGCTCACAGGTGTACTGCCGGATCGAATGTCGCGACCGCCTCAATTGCATGGGTCGTGCGATGGCGCCGAAGGACGAGCCATTGGCGGCATCCGAACGAATGACGCCACAGTTCGTCGTCGAGACCGCGAGGGTTCGTGCGTTCGTAAAGTCGGCGCATTGCCTCGTCGGGCGCCATGTCGATCGTGACGATCGAATCGAGCGTGCGCTCATAGGTGAATTCGGTTTGCGCACGGGAACCGCAGTGGGGGCAGTCGACGAGCATCATCTAGCGCAGCTGCGGCATCGCACCGACCCCTGCTTCGTCGATCGTCGCCCCGCGCGCGAACCGGCCGAAATCGAACGGCGCGGCGAGGGGATGCGACGTGCCCGTGCCGAGCAGTTCGGCAAAGGCGAAGCCCGACCCGGGGGTCGCCTTGAACCCGCCGTAACACCAGCCACCATTGAGGAAGAGGCCATCGACCGGCAACGCCGAGATGATCGGCGAGCCGTCGAAGCTCATGTCGGTCGTCCCTGCCCAGCAACGCACCATGCGCAGCCGTGCCAGCGCGGGGATCAGCGCGATCGCTTCGGCGGCGGCGCGCTCGATCGGTAGCGGGAAGCCGCGCTGGGCATAGCTGGGGAAGCGATCGGGATCGCCGCCCAGGACGATGCCGCCCTTGTCCGACTGGCTGATATAACAGTGGAGCGACTGCGACATGACGACCGTGTCGATCATCGGTTTGACCGCTTCGGTAACAAACGCCTGGAGAGTCTGTGCTTCGATCGGCAGCTTGATGCCGGCCATCGCTGCGAGCGGTCCGCTATTCCCCGCGACGCAGATTCCGACGCGGCCCGCGCCGATCGCTCCGCGCGAGGTTTGGACCCCGGTGATGCGACCGCCGGTGATGGCCAGCCCGGTGACCTCGCTATTCTGGATGATGTCGACGCCCATCGCATCGGCGGCGCGGGCGTAGCCCCAGGCGACCGCGTCGTGACGAGCGGTTCCGCCGCGCCGCTGGATCATCCCGCCCTCGATCGGAAAGCGCGCGCTGCGCGACATATCAAGATTGGGCACGAACTTAGCGATCTCGGCGCGCGTCATCAGTTCGGCGTCGATCCCGGCGCAGCGAAGCGCATCGCCACGCTGGGCGAGCCGGGTCATGTCGGCGTCGCTATGACCCAGGACCAGGGCGCCGCGCGGGCTGAACATGACGTTGTAGTTCAGCTCGTCACTCATCGTTTCCCACAGCTTGAGACTGAACTCGAACAAGTTGTGGAGTTCGGGCTGACGATAATTGGAGCGGACGATGGTCGTGTTGCGGCCGGTATTGCCGCCGCCGATCCAGCCCTTTTCGAGCACCGCGACCCTGCGAATGCCGTGGACCTTGGCGAGATAATAAGCGGTTGCCAGGCCATGGCCTCCGCCACCGATGACAATCACGTCATAGTGGGATTTGGGTTCCGGATCGCGCCAGGCGCGTGGCCAATGGCGCTGCCCGGTCAGTCCGGCACGCAGCAGCGCAAGCGCCGAATAGCCCTTCACGCCGCCCAACCGCGCGCTTCGCGCCAATCGGGCTCCAGGGTGGCAAAGCGCGCGAGGCCGAGCTTGGCGATGTCCGTGAACGAGCAGCTACCGTCGACGACGAGGTCACGGATGGCGTGACCACTCGCCGGCGACAGGCCGAACCCGACG
>NZ_JANMWY010000014.1:0-6446 GCF_031380695.1 Sphingomonas sp.
GCTGTCGGGGTGATGATCGGCGATGACCGCGTCGAGCATGGTGGCGAGATGGGACAGGCGTTGGGGCAAGGGTTCGCTGGCGCTGGTCTTGAGCTGGCCGTTGGCGAGGTGGGTGAGGCGATTGCCCTCGGCGCGGATCAGCCCCCATCCGGTCGAGGAGAGGGAGGGGTCGAGGCCCAAGATGATCATCTGCGCATGATCACCGCCGAAGACGGGTGCGTGCACCGCGCGGGGCCGAACTGGCGGCGACGGCGGCGGGCAGACCGATCAGCGCGATCCCGCCGAGCTCGAGCAGCCAGTTGAGCCGCCAGCCGCCGATGCGGTCCATCAGCAGCGCGTCGACATGGTCGAACGACGCCGCGCGGACCGCGATGAAGCCAAGCAGGACGACGATTCCGACCAGTGCGGCGCGGACCGGCCCCGAGGAGCGACGGGTGCGGCGCCACAGGAAGAGGACGGTGATCAGGCAGAGGCCGACCAGCAGCGCGATGAACAGCGTCTGGTAGGTCCGCCGCTGATCATACCAATGCTGGGCATGGGCGAGGTTTCGGGCGACCGTTGTCAACAGCGATTGCAGGTCGAGTTGCTTGTTGATGCCGAGCGCGACGAGCAACAGGGCGACCGCCGACCAGAAGCGGCGATCGGGCCGCGAGCGCCGCGCCGCCAGCACGGCGAGCAGCGCCGCGACACCATAAGCGATGACGGTGGCCCAGCCGAGCGGCGTCGGATCGCCAATGTCGGGGGTCCAGCCATGGGCGATGCTGACAAGGGTGGCGATCAGCCGAGCCTCTCCATAATCTCGTCGCTGACCTCGTAATTGCCCCAGACTTGCTGGACGTCGTCATCTTCGTCGAGCGTGTCGATCAGCTTGAGCAGGGTGGCGGCGTCGGCTTCGTTGACGTCGACCATGACTTGCGGGCGCCAGGCGAGTTTCGCGCCTTCGGCGTCGCCGAGCACGGGTTCGAGTGCCTTGGCGACTTCGTGGAGGGCGCCGATGTCGGTCCAGATCTCGTGGCCGTCGTCGGACGAGGCGACGTCCTCCGCGCCCGCTTCCAACGCCGCTTCGAAGACCGTGTCGGGATCGCCGGCGGTGGCCGGGTAGCTGATCAGGCCCATGCGGTCGAAGGCGTGACTGACGCTGCCCGACGCGCCGAGGTTGCCGCCATTCTTGCTGACAGCGGTGCGGACATTGGTGGCGGTGCGGTTGCGGTTGTCGGTCAGCGCCTCGATGATCAGCGACACGCCGCCGGGGCCGAATCCTTCGTAGCGGATTTCCTCATAGGTTTCGGCGTCGCCGCGGCTGGCCTTGTCGATCGAGCGCTGGATATTGTCCTTGGGCACCGACTGCGCCTTGGCGGCATTGATCGCCGCGCGCAGCCGCGGGTTCATGTCCGGGTCGGGCATCCCACTCTTGGCCGCGACGGTGATTTCGCGCGAGAGTTTGGAAAATATGCCGGCGCGCTTTTTGTCCTGCGCGCCCTTGCGGTGCATGATGTTCTTAAATTTCGAATGGCCGGCCACGGGAAACCTTTGGGTGTGGGATTTGCTCGCCACGCCCTAGACGGGCCGGGGCGAAGGCTCAACCTTGCGGGAGGTCACGCAGCTCGTCGACTTCGACGCCGAGCGCGTCGATCCGCTGGGCGAGGATCGCGTCGATCTTGTAGTGCAGTCGTTCGATATCGAGTTCGGCGCGTAAATTGGTTTCGAAATCGAGGCGCGCGGCGAGCCGATCCTTGGTTGCCTGGCGGTTCTGGCTCATCATGATGATCGGTGCCTGGATCGCGGCGAGCATCGACAGCAGCAGGTTGAGGAAAATGAACGGATAGGGGTCGAACCGCAGTCCGAGCTGGTGCGGTATCGCCGAGTTGATGATCATCCAGCCGAACAGCACCACACCGAACGCGATGATGAAGCCCCACGATCCGCCGACCGCCGCCACCCGGTCGGCAAGCCGTTCACCGCGCGTGGCGTGCTCCATCGAATAGGCGTCGGCGCGTCCAGACCGCGCCTTGCCGGCGACGATACCTTCGAGAATTTCACGCTCGAGCGGGCCATTGGGCTGGTCGGGATCGTCGAGCATTGCCCGGGCGAGGTCGGCCGATGTCGGGCAGGAACCGAGCAGTTTGTCGTCATCCATGCCGACCTCCCAAGGTCATGCGCTCAGGCCAGCCCCAGCGCCGTTCGGTAGGTTTCGAGTAGCGCGTCGGCTTCCTCGCGGACGTGGGACTCGAGCTTGCGCAGGGCGACGACCTTGCGCATCGTCTTGGTGTCGTAGCCGGTCGACTTGGCCTCGGCATAGACGTCCTTCACATCGTCCGCGATGCCCTTTTTTTCTTCTTCAAGCCGCTCAATCCGTTCGATGAACAGCCGCAGCTGGTCGGCCGCGACATTAGCTTCGCTCATGATGATTCCGATTCCCTTGGGTGAAAAGTCGACCGGGCGTTAAAGGAGCGGCGCGCTGCGCTCAAGGTCGGTTGAACGGTGCGCGCAACAGCCTATGGCGGCGCGAACGAGGAATGGGGTATCCGTGAGCGAAGTGATGAAACCGCGCGACCGCAAGGTGAAGATCCTGGCGACACTGGGCCCGGCGAGCGCGACGCCCGAGATGATCGAGAAATTGATGCGCGCCGGGGCGGACGCATTCCGGATCAACATGAGTCACGGCGAGCAGTCCGACAAGGTCAAGCTGGTGACCGCGATCCGCGCGCTGGAGCAGAGACTGGGCCGGGCGACGACGATCGTGTTCGACCTTCAGGGGCCAAAGCTGCGCGTCGGCAATTTCGCCGGCGGGTCGGCGGTGCTGAAGGAAGGCACGATGTTCGTGTTCGATGACAGCCCGGTTCCAGGAGGTGCCAACCGCGTCGAGCTGCCCCACCCCGAGCTGTTTGCGGCGGCGCGCAAGGGCGACCGACTGCTGATCGACGACGGCAAGGTGCGGTTGAAGATCGCAGCGGTCGAGGCACGCAAGATCGGCGCGGTGGTCGAAGTTGGCGGGAGGGTCAGCAACCACAAGGGTGTCAACGTGCCCGACGTGCTGGTGCCGATTCCGGCGCTGACCGACAAGGACCGCAGCGACCTGCAGTTCGCGCTGGAGCAAGGGGCGGATTATATCGCGTTGTCGTTCGTCCAACGACCCGAAGATGTCGCCGAGGCGCGCAAGCTGGTCGGCGACCGCGCCGGGCTGCTCGCCAAGATCGAGAAGCCGCAGGCGATCGACCGGCTCGACGAGATCCTCGCGCTGGCCGACGCGGTGATGGTGGCGCGCGGCGATCTGGGCGTCGAATTGCCGCCCGAAAGCGTGCCGCCGCTGCAGAACCGGATCGTCGCCCGGGCGCGGCAGCTGGGCAAGCCGGTGGTCGTCGCGACGCAGATGCTGGAATCGATGATCGTCTCGCCGACCCCGACCCGGGCCGAGGTCAGCGACGTCGCCACCGCCATCTATGATGGCGCGGATGCGGTGATGCTGTCGGCGGAAAGCGCGGCGGGCCAGTTTCCGATCGAGGCGGTAGAGATGATGGACCGCATCGGCTGCACCGTCGAGCGCGACCCGGTCTATGCGGCGCGGATTCATTTCACCGAAACGGTGCCCGAGGCAACCGCAGCGGACGCGCTGGCCGACGCTTCGCGTTCGATCGCGACCAGCCTCAAGACCGGACCGATGGTGTGCTACACGACCAGCGGCTCGACCGCGCGGCGGATTGCCCGGGAGCGCCCACCGGTCAAGATATTGGCGATGACCGCGAGCCTGGAAGTCGCGCGGCGGTTGGGGCTGCAGTGGGGCGTCCACGCCGTCCACACTCGCGACGTGGCGAGCTTCGAGGAGATGGTCGCCAAGGCCAAGCGCATGGCGCTGCGCCACGGGTTGGCCGGGGCGAACGAGCGACTGGTGATTCTGGCCGGGGTGCCGTTCAAGACGGCAGGGTCAACCAATGTGCTGCACGTCGTGCGACTGGTTGGCGACGAGCTGGAGCTGCACAATCAGAACAGCGGCTAGCGCGACCCCGCCATCAGGTCGGGCGCGCTGGTCTGCTCTGCGCCGTCGCTATCCATTGGTGCGCCGTGGTTCCACAGCGCGAGGCTGGGGACGCACAGCCCCGTGGCGTCCTCGGCGAAATCATAGGCGCAGATGCCGCAGTTGAGAATCTCCGCCTGGCGGTCGATGTCGAGGATCTGCGCTTCGGTGAGTTCCTCCAGCACGTAGCGCAGGCATAGCACGACAACCTGATGGCAGACGATCAGGACGCGGCGGCCTTCATATTGCAACGACATGCTGTTGAGCGAACTGCGCAGGCGCAGGATGACGTCGGCCCAACTCTCGCCGCCGGGTGGGCGGTGGTAGAATTTGCCCATCTTGACGCGGTGCGCGGCTTCGTCAGGATAGCGTTCGCGGATGCCGCGTCCGGTCAGCCCGTCGAACACGCCGAACTCGCGCTCGCGCAGTCGCTCGTCGAGGACGGTCGCCCTGGCCCCGCCGGAAAGCCCGCCCGCGGCGCAGATTGCTTCGGCCGTCTGGCGGGCGCGGACATAGGGCGATGACAGCAGAATCTCGGGGCGTTGATCCTCAGGCAGTGCGGCGAACCAGCGGCCGGTCGCCTCGGCTTGGCGATGGCCGAGATCGGACAGCGGCACGTCGACGTCGCGCAGGTCGAGTGCGATGACCGAGTGACCGGCCTCCTGCGCCACGTCGCGAGCGACATTGCCCTGGCTCTGGCCGTGACGGACCAGCCATAGACGATCGGGCCAATGGGGTCGTTGCATGCGCGCTCCTTCGACGAGGTGAAAGCATGGAGCGGCGCGAAGGCTCCGTCCAGCAGTCGCGCATGACCGCGATGATTTGACGGCGCGGCCATGCGGTGGAATGGCATCGGCAAAGTTGAGCGGAGACGGCATGGCGACGACGATCGAGCAATTGGAGGCGCGGCGTGAAGCGGCGAAGTTGGGCGGCGGCGAGAAGCGCATCGCGGCGCAGCACGCCAAGGGACGGCTGACCGCACGCGAGCGACTGTCAGTGCTGCTCGATGCCGAGAGCCTCGAGGAAGTCGACATGTTCGTCGAGCATAATTGCGCTGACTTCGGGATGGAGGAGCAGAAGTTTCCTGGCGACGGGGTGGTCACCGGCAGCGGCATGATCAACGGGCGGCTAGTCTATGTTTTCGCGCAGGATTTCACGGTGTTCGGCGGGTCGCTCAGCGAGCGGCATGCGCAAAAAATCTGCAAGATCATGGACGCGGCAATGAAGGTTGGCGCTCCGGTCATCGGGCTCAACGACAGCGGCGGTGCGCGCATCCAGGAAGGCGTTGCCAGCCTGGGCGGCTATGCCGAGGTGTTTCAGCGCAATGTGCTGGCGTCCGGAGTGGTGCCGCAGATCAGCCTGATCATGGGGCCGTGCGCCGGTGGGGCGGTGTATAGCCCGGCGATGACCGACTTCATCTTCATGGTGAAGGACAGCTCGTACATGTTCGTCACCGGACCCGAGGTGGTCAAGACGGTGACCAACGAGGTGGTGACGCAGGAAGAATTGGGCGGGGCGGTGACCCATACGACCAAGTCGGGGGTCGCCGACGTGGCGTTCGAGAACGACATCGACGCGCTGCTGGCGACGCGCGAGTTCTTCGACTATCTGCCGCGATCGAACCGGCACGAGGTGCCCGAGCGGCCGACCGACGATCCGTGGGACCGGCGCGAGGACAGCCTCGACACGCTGATCCCGCCGAGCGCGGTGACGCCGTATGACATGCACGAACTGATCCGGAAGGTGGCGGACGAAGGCGATTTCTTCGAGCTGCAGCCCAGGCATGCCGGCAACATCATCATCGGCTTCTGTCGGATTGAAGGACGCACGGTCGGCGTGGTCGCGAACCAGCCGATGGTGCTGGCGGGATGCCTCGACATCAACTCGTCGAAGAAGGCGGCCCGGTTCGTTCGCTTTTGCGATGCGTTCAATATCCCGCTGGTGAGTTTTGTCGATGTGCCGGGGTTCCTGCCCGGC
Organism: Sphingomonas sp.; assembly: GCF_031380695.1. Lineage (GTDB taxonomy): Bacteria > Pseudomonadota > Alphaproteobacteria > Sphingomonadales > Sphingomonadaceae > Sphingomicrobium. Next base: position 5,990 of record NZ_JANMWY010000014.1, read on the forward strand.
GTCGCGCAGGAGCATAATGGGATCATCAAGCATGGCGCCAAATTGCTGTTCGCCTATGCCGAGGCGACGGTGCCGAAGATCACGGTGATCACGCGCAAGGCGTATGGCGGAGCTTATGACGTGATGGCGTCGAAGCATCTGCGCGGCGATTTGAACTATGCGTGGCCGACCGCCGAGATTGCGGTGATGGGCGCGAAGGGCGCGGTCGAGATTATCTTTCGGGGCAAGACGGCGGAGGAGATCGCCGAGCGGACGGCGGAGTATGAAGCGCGCTTCGCCAACCCGTTCGTGGCGGCGAGCAAGGGCTTCATCGACGAGGTGATCATGCCCCATTCGACGCGTAGAAGGGTGGCGCTGGGCTTACGCAAACTCCGCGATAAACAATTGGAAAATCCGTGGAAGAAGCACGACAACATTCCGCTCTAGAGGGCAATGAATGAGCACATACGCCGCCATC